>NZ_JBICII010000009.1:0-1743 GCF_043101865.1 Pseudomonas sp. zjy_15 | reverse complement strand
GTCGGTGCTAGGCTACCTCAGCTTGAGTTCTGTAAGCCACAGGACTCAGGCCGTTGAGTTTCATTTTAATGCGGTCATGGTTGTAGTAGTGGATGTACTCATCCAGTCCCGCCTGTAGCTCTGCGACGCTTTTGAAGCGCTCACGGTAGAAGTATTCCGACTTCAGCGTGCCGAAAAAACTCTCCATCGCGGCGTTGTCCAGGCAGTTACCTTTGCGTGACATGCTTTGCTCAAGCCCTGCTTCCTTCACACGTGCACAGTAATCAGGGTATCGGTAGTGCCATCCTTGGTCCGAGTGCAGCAGTGGTTTGTTGCCCGCCGGAAGCAGTTGAATCGCGCGCTCCAGCATTTCGCCGACCAAGGTGAAGCGCGGTCTGGTGTCGGTGCGATACGTCACGATTTCGCCGTTGTACAGATCCATTACAGGCGAGAGGTACAGCTTTTCACCCGCCACTTTGAACTCAGTGACATCGGTAACCCACTTCTGGTTAGGCTGATCAGCCTGGAAATTACGCTTGAGAATGTTAGGCGCGGCTTCTCCCATCAGGCCCCGATACGCCTTGTACTTCTTCGGACGGACCGTGCACTTGAGGTCTAGAGCAGCCATCAGCCGGCGCACCTTTTTACTGTTAACCAACTGCCCAGAACTGCGCAGCGCAGAGGTAACCCGCCGATAACCATAACGACCGCGATGTCGGTCGCAGATCTCCTGGATCGAGATTTTGAGAGAGGCACACTTATCCCCGGCCTCAAGCAGCCCTAGCTGGTAATAGTAAGTACTGCGTGGCAGGCCGGCAGCCTTGAGCAGATCGGCAAACGGATAGTGTTCGCGCAAAGCCCTTACTAGCCGGGTTTTTTCCTGGCTTTCTTCAGCCTCGCCTTCTCCTCGTCGAGCTCCTCGAGCTTTTTTAGGTAGGCGTTCTCCGCTTCAAGCTGGCGAAGTCTCTTGAGCAGCTCCGCATGGGTAAGCTCCTCGATAGGTTTGGGAGCGGTCTCTTCGGGCTTGCGCGGGGCTTTAGGCATAGGGTTAACCAATATCTTTTTGCTTGAGGACAGGGCTTGGAAGCCGCCACTGTAATACTGTTCCTCCCAGCGCCGCACCTGAGATGAGTTACCCAGGTTGAACAACGCTGCGGTGGCCCGGAGCGACAGCTTCTCGCGCCACATACGGTAGAGCACAGAAAGCTTGAACTCGCTGCTGTAATGACCGCCAGGCTTCTCGAAGCTGGCCTCACCATGTAACTGATAGGACATGACCCAACGGCGCAGCAAAGTCGGATCGATTTGAAACAGCGCCGCGATGTGGCGAAAGCCTCGGCCACGCTTGAGGAAAGCCTGGATGGCTGACTGCTTGAATTGTGTTGAGTACTTGCTCATAAAAACCCCAGATGATGGACAGATGTCCAACATCTGGGGCGCAGCTCAGCCTGTGTCCAACCCCCGGTGTGTGTCCACCACCGTGGTAGGAGCGGGTTTACCCGCGAATACGGTAGCGGCGGCAACGGTGGGCGGGTGGAGATTGGCCAGCAGGGCCGGCCCTTTCGCGGGTAAACCCGCTCCTACGACGACCTGTTTCCAGCCCCCGACCTGTGTCCGCCACCGATCCGGTGTAGGAGCGGGTTTACCCGCGAATACGGTGGTGGTGGCAACGGTGAGCGGCAGGTGGAGATTGGCCAGCAGCCCCGGCCCTTTCGCGGGTAAACCCGCTCCTACGACGACCTGTTTCCAGCCTCCGACCTGTGT
>NZ_JBICII010000099.1:0-10509 GCF_043101865.1 Pseudomonas sp. zjy_15 | reverse complement strand
ACCGTTGCCGCCGCTACCGTATTCGCGGGTAAACCCGCTCCTACAGGCGGCGTACGTGTTCAGAAGATGTGGTTCAGCAACCAGTACAGGCTGCCAGCCAACAGCATTGCCGCTGGCAAGGTCAGCACCCAGGCCATCAGCAGATTGAACAACGTGCGTTTCTGAATCCCCGACCCGTTGGCGACCATGGCGCCGGCCACCCCCGAACTCAGCACATGCGTGGTCGACACCGGCAGCCCGAACATATCCGCTGCGCCAATGGTGCACATCGCCACCACTTCGGCCGATGCGCCTTGGGCATAGCTGAGGTGGGTCTTGCCGATCTTCTCGCCAACGGTGACCACAATACGTCGCCAGCCAACCATGGTCCCCAGCCCCAGCGCGATGGCTACAGCCACCTTCACCCACAGCGGAATATAGCGGGTAGCGTCGTCCAGCTGGACTTTGAAAAGCTGGACATGGCTGCGGGTGTCGGCATCGAATGCCACCAAGTGGTTTTTCTCCATGAGGCGGATGGCTTCACTGGTCAGGTACATGTCGTTACGCACGTTGGCCATGGCCTCAGCCGGTACGCGCTTGAGCGAGCCATAGCCTTTGACCTCTTCGCCGATCATCCCGGTCAGCGCCGCCAGTGCTGGTACCAGGTGCGGGCTGGCCTTGGGTTCGGCAATGAACAGGGTCAGTACCTGGCGCGGGTCAGCCGGGGCCGCTTGCGGGGCGCTGCGTACCAGTGCCTGGCGGGTTACCTCGGCGACAGCGGAAAATTGCAGAGCCTGCTCGTTGGGCATGGTCTTGTTCAGCGCGTAAGCCATCGGCAGGGTGCCGACCAGAATCAGCATGATCAGCCCCATGCCTTTCTGGCCGTCGTTGGAGCCGTGGGCAAACGATACCCCGGTGCAGGTCAGAATCAGTATGCTGCGGATCCACCACGGTGGTGGTGTCTGGCCTTCCGGTGCCTGGTACAGGGCCTTGCGTTTGACCAGCGCGCGCAGGGCCAGCAGCAACAGGGCTGCGCAAGCAAAACCGATCAGCGGTGAGAACAGCAGGGCATAACCCACCTTGCTGGCCTGGGCCCAGTCCACGCCGCTGGTGCCGTCACGCCCATGCATCAGTGCATTGGCCACGCCCACGCCGATGATCGAGCCAATCAGGGTGTGCGAGGATGAAGCCGGCAGGCCCAGCCACCAGGTGCCAAGGTTCCAGATGATCGCCGCCAGCAGCAGGGCGAAGACCATGGCGAAGCCGGCCGAAGAGCCGACCTGCAGAATCAGTTCTACCGGTAGCAGGGCGATGATGCCGAATGCCACCGCTCCACTGGAGAAAAGCACGCCCAGGAAGTTGCACAGTCCAGACCACACCACAGCGACCGGCGCCGGCAACGAATGGGTGTATATCACCGTGGCTACCGCGTTGGCGGTGTCGTGAAAGCCGTTGACGAACTCGAAGCCCAGGGCAATCAGCAGCGCCAGGCCCAGCAGAAGGAACGGTGTGGCCGTGGTGATTACCGTACCGCTGGCGGTTACATCCTGCTGAAGGCTCCAGGCGGTGTAAGCGATACCAGCCAGCAGCAAGCTGAAGAACAGCACCAGGCTGGCACGCCCCGGCTTGTTGGCGAATTGCGGGCGCGCGTCGCGTTGGACCAGTTGTGGGGTGCTGGCCACTGACGGGGTTGCCATGGGGGCTCCGGTTGGCGTTGGGCGAAAATGCCGAAGGCCTTGAGCATAGAAACAATTCGTAACCCGGCCGTGACCTCGATCAATGAATTATCTAGGCTCAAGACGGACGGTAATGGCAGGAGACGCCCATGATCCGCTGCAAGCGTGTCTATGATGCGGTTGAGGATGAAGATGGCCAGCGTGTACTGGTCGACCGCCTGTGGCCGCGCAACAAACGCAAGGAAGACCTCCATGGGCAGTGGTTGCGCGAAGTGGCACCTTCGAATGAATTGCGTAAGGCATTCCACCAGGGTGAAGTGGATTTCGCCGTTTTTACCCAGCGTTACCAGCAGGAACTGGCGGCCCACCCCGAGCACTGGTATCCGCTGCTGGACATGGCCAGGAAGGGGACGCTGACATTGCTGTATGCCGGCAAGGACAGCGAGCACAACAATGCACGGGTGCTGGCCGACTGGTTGGAAAACGAACTGGACCGGTGTGGCCCTGGCAGTTCGCCGGTGTGTTATGCCCAATGAGTGCGATGCGATGCCCTTACAGTTGATTCCCGCCAAAGACATTCACTGTACCTTCGCCCGCGACCTCACGCGCCGCGCCATGTTGCCCTACTACCGCGAATACGACCTGCTGTGGATCGAAGAAGCCTTCGACGCAGCCTGGGGCTGGCGCGAGCAGTGGCTGGTGATCGAAGGTGACACCCTGTTGGGTTTTTGCAGCCTCAGCCAGGACCGCCAGGCACTGTTCATTCGCGAGTTGCACCTGTTGCCTGAACACCGTGGGCGGGGCGTCGGTAGCTGGGTGCTGGAAGAACTGGCGCTGTGGGCCAGGCAGCGGCGCCTCCCACTGTTGCGGCTGATGGTGTTCCGCAGCAACCCGGCCCGCTTGTTGTACCAGCGTCACGGCTTCGTCGAGATGGGTGAGGACGATTGCTTTGTGCGGATGCAGCGAGATATCAACGTAGTAGCTAAATGATGGCTTGTCGCAGCCACAGAGCATGGGCATAGTGGATCCACACATTTACGGCTGCCTGCAGGCGGGTAGACCGTGTTTGAGGATACAAGGGAAAAGGAGAAGCCCCTATGAACGGAATCGGTCCGCGACTGCGGGAAGAGCGTGAGCGGCTGGGTATGACCCAGCGGGTATTTGGCGATATCGGTGGGGTCGAGCCCAACGCTCAGGGCAAGTACGAAAGCGGTGAACGCACGCCGCGGGTCGATTACCTGGCGGCATTGGCGGCCAGGGGCGTGGATGCGCTGTACGTACTCAGCGGCCTGCGCACTCCGGCAGCGCTCGAAGGTTTGAGCGCGGATGAGTCCGGTTTGCTGGAGGCTTTTCGGGAGTTACCGTTGGACGATCAGGCGGCGCTCTTGCACCTTTTGGGGCGATTGGCCAACGACGCCAAGCCCCGGCAAATCGTGAGGCCTCTCACCGTCGAACGTCAGTCGTTTCTGAAGGAAGCAATGCGTTAGGCCCACCGTGAAAAATTTTGTTAAGGTGGCGGGATCCAATCGCCCTGCTGACGAGGTGTGTGCTTGATTAGGGTCTTAGTGGTCGATGATCACGATCTGGTACGAACCGGTATTACACGGATGTTGGCCGACATCGACGGCCTGCAGGTGGTGGGTGAGGGAGACTCGGGCGAGTCGGCACTGAAACTGGCCCGGGAGCTGAAGCCGGACGTTGTGCTGATGGATGTGAAAATGCCCGGCATCGGCGGCTTGGAGGCCACCCGCAAACTGCTGCGCAGCCATCCTGACATCAAGGTAGTGGCGGTGACTGTGTGCGAGGAAGACCCGTTCCCCACACGCTTGTTGCAGGCCGGCGCTGCCGGCTACCTGACCAAGGGTGCGGGCCTTGACGAAATGGTTCAGGCCATTCGTCTGGCCTTTGCCGGCCAGCGCTATATCAGCCCGCAGATCGCCCAGCAGCTGGCGCTGAAACCGTTCCAGCCGCAGGGCTCTCCGTTCGACGCGTTGTCCGAACGGGAAATCCAGATTGCCCTGATGATCGTCGGCTGCCAGAAAGTGCAGATCATCTCCGACAAGTTGTGCCTCTCGCCCAAGACCGTCAATACTTACCGTTATCGGATCTTTGAAAAACTCTCGGTCACCAGCGACGTCGAATTGACCTTGCTGGCCGTTCGCCACGGTATGGTTGACGCAAGCCTGTAAAACCTCATGTCCCAAGTCTTTGATGCCAGCGCATTCCTGGCGACCTGCAGCGGTCGCCCGGGCGTTTACCGGATGTTCGACGGCGAAGCCCGGCTGCTTTACGTGGGCAAGGCCAAGAACCTGAAGAAGCGCCTGGCCAGCTATTTCCGCAAGACTGGCCTTGCGCCCAAGACCGCCGCGCTGGTTGCGCGCATCGCCCAGGTTGAAACCACCATCACCGCCAACGAAACCGAGGCGTTGCTGCTGGAGCAGAACCTGATCAAGGAATGGCGGCCACCGTACAACATCCTGCTGCGCGACGATAAGTCCTACCCCTACGTGTTTCTGTCCGATGGCGAGTTTCCGCGCCTGGGCATTCACCGGGGGGCGAAAAAGGCCAAGGGCCGTTATTTTGGCCCGTACCCCAGCGCCGGGGCCATTCGCGAAAGCCTCAGCCTGCTGCAAAAGGCTTTTTCAGTGCGTCAGTGCGAAGATAGCTACTACGCCAACCGCACCCGACCCTGCCTGCAATACCAGATAAAACGTTGCAAAGGGCCCTGCACCGACCTGGTGACTGCCGAGGAATACGCAGAGGACGTGCGCCATTCGGTGATGTTTCTGGAAGGGCGTAGCCAGCAACTGGGCAATGAGTTGAACGCCGAGATGGAGAAGGCCGCCATGGCCCTCGATTTCGAAAAAGCCGCCGAGCTGCGCGACCAGATCGCCCTGTTGCGCCGTGTGCAGGACCAGCAGTACATCGAGGGCGGCAGCGGCGATGTCGACGTCATCGCCGCCTTCGTCAATCCGGGTGGCGCCTGTGTGCACCTGATCAGCGTGCGCGGCGGGCGAGTACTGGGCAGCAAGAACTTCTTCCCGCAAGTGGGCATCGAGGAGGAGGTGGCCGAGGTTATGGCCGCATTCCTTTCCCAGTACTACTTGGGCAACGCAGAGCGCGAGCTGCCCGGCGAGTTGATCGTCAATGTTGTGCACGAAGACTTCAACGCCATCACCGAAGCACTGCACACGCTGCGTGGCCGCGAACTGACCATCAGCCACCGGGTGCGTGGTACCCGCGCCCGCTGGCAACAACTGGCAGTGACCAATGCCGAGCAGGCGCTGAATGCCCGCCTGGCCAACCGCCAGCACATGGCTGCGCGCTTCGAGGCCCTGGCCGAAGTGCTGGGCCTGGATGAAGTGCCGCAACGCCTGGAATGCTACGACATCAGCCACTCCAGTGGTGAAGCTACCGTGGCCAGTTGCGTGGTGTTCGGTCCTGAAGGGCCGATCAAGTCCGACTACCGCCGCTTCAACATCGAAGGCGTCACCGCAGGTGACGATTACGCGGCCATGCATCAGGCCCTGACCCGCCGCTATGGGCGCATCAAGGACGGTGAGGGCAAGTTGCCCGACGTGCTGCTGGTGGACGGTGGCAAGGGCCAGCTGAACATGGCCCGCGATGTGATGCAGGAGCTGGGCTTCACCGACCTGACCCTGCTCGGTGTGGCCAAGGGCGTCACACGCAAGGCGGGTTTCGAAACCCTGTACCTGAACGATGTGCATCACGAATTCACCCTCAAGGGCGATTCATCGGCCTTGCACCTGATCCAGCAGATCCGCGACGAAGCCCACCGCTTCGCTATCACCGGCCACCGTGCCCGCCGTGGCAAGGCCCGTCGAGTCTCCAGCCTTGAAGATGTGGCTGGGGTAGGGCCCAAGCGCCGCCGCGATCTGCTGAAACATTTTGGCGGCTTACAGGAGCTCAATCGCGCCAGTATCGATGAAATCGCCAAAGCCCCCGGCATCAGTAAAAAGCTTGCCGAATCAATTTATGCCAGCCTGCATAGCGAGTAGAATGCCGGGCTCAACTTGCGGCCAGTCGTACCGATGAATATTCCAAACCTGCTCACCGTTCTACGCGTCCTGCTCATTCCGTGCTTCATTCTGCTCTTCTATATGCCCTATGAGTGGAGCTACATGGCCGCCAGCAGCGTATTCGCGGTTGCCGCCGCCACCGATTGGCTGGACGGCTACCTGGCGCGTCGACTGCAGCAGAGCACGCCGTTCGGGGCCTTCCTCGACCCGGTGGCTGACAAGCTGATGGTGGCAGTGGCCCTGGTGCTGCTGGTGCAGACCCACGCCAACTTCTGGCTGACCCTGCCGGCGGCGGTCATCATCGGTCGCGAGATCGTGGTGTCTGCGCTGCGCGAGTGGATGGCTGAGCTAGGGGCGCGAGCACATGTGGCGGTGTCCAACCTCGGTAAGTGGAAGACTGCGGCGCAGATGCTGGCGCTGGTGATCCTGCTGGGCAACCCGCCAGCGGTAACGTTCTGGGTGATCCTGGGCTACGGGCTGCTGCTGGTGGCAGCGGGGCTGACGCTGTGGTCAATGGTGCATTACCTGTTGGCCGCCTGGCCGCACCTGCGCGAAGGCTCGGAAAAAAAATAAAAGTTTTTTGAATCAAGGGGTTGACGCTGTTTTAGAAATCGCTAGAATGGCACCCATCACGACGCGGGAATAGCTCAGTTGGTAGAGCACGACCTTGCCAAGGTCGGGGTCGCGAGTTCGAGTCTCGTTTCCCGCTCCAAATTCGATTCTCAGTGCGTCGCTGGGATCAAAAAGAAGAGGCCTTCAAGGCCTCTTTTTTTTTATGCCTGAATTTTATATCTCGGCTATTTGCCCCGGTTTCGACCAAACGGTCGCTGGGGGCGTACCGAAATTGCAGGGTTTTCTGGGCAGGGTCGACGTAGCGCGTCAGTTGACCAGCGACATCAACTTCATAGCGGTCAATGCGACCGTCTGGACGTTCGCTTTCGACCAGATAACCACGTGCGTCGTAGCGGAAGTGGGTGTGTTCACCCCGGGCATTGATGCTTTCGCGCAAGCGGCCATGGGCGTCGTAGTGATACAGCGTCTGGGCATTGCTGCAGTCGCGGTAGCTGAGCAACTGACCGCACGTGTTCCAGCTCAGGTACTTGCTCTTTTCGAGGGCATCGGTGACCTGGGTAACACGGCCTTCCGGGTCGTATTGGTACTGTGTCTCGCGCCCCAGCGGGTTCTGCTGCCAGAGCAGATTGCCGTGGCTGTCGTAGCCGTATTGCCGAGTCCGTCCGGCTGTATCGGTGACCTGGACGGGCAGTGCCCAATGTCGCAAGTATTTGATGTGTTCGCTGCGGCCGAGGGGATCGCGGGTTTCGATCAAGCGGCCGATATCGTCGTAGCTGTAGCGCCATTCACCTCCTTGCGGGTCGATGCGCTTGATCAGCTGTCCCGCGATACATTACGCGGCTCTGGATAGTCCCTCTGATAAACCTCCTTGCTAATCCGCCTCCCCAGCGGATCATAGGCAAACACCACCCGCTCACGCTCGCCACTGCGGTACTGCTCCACGCAAACCAGCCGCTGTTCGGCGTCATACTCGAAATACTGCACCCAATTGCTACCGATCCGCTTCTCGCACAGCCGCCCAAAGGCTTTCAACCCAATTACTCAACAACCGTTCAAAGGTTTTCGGTTGCCCCGAGGGTTGTTGCAACAGCCAGCGAGGGTGGCGTTGGTCGAACAGGCGGATGTGCCTGTCATGTAAGCAGGAGGTGGTGCAAAACGAAGCGCGAGTCCAGGCGCGGCATTACTGTACCCAGGCTATCGAGCAACTGAAGTCGGGCATGCGCTCGGGCAGGGACTTACAGGCATGTTGAAGCGCTGATCAAGCCCAGAACCCAACCAGCACCAACGCCGCCACACCCAGCCCGACCGCAACAGAGCAGCCACCCAGCGACAGCGCCGCCCGGCCTTGCCGATACCAGCCGTCATGGCCCAATTGCCGTGCCGGCGCCAGCAGGCTGCGCCACCGTAGTTCCGTATCGTGAAACGCCTGCAAGTTCGCCGTATCGGCATCCAGCCAGCGGCGGAAGTCGATACGCTCGCACACCGTCACCTGTGGGCTCTGCAGGCGCACATACCATTGCCCGGCCACGCTCGCCAGCACATCCCGGCGCGAGCGGCCGGCTTGCAGCGCCTGGCCCATGTTGCGCTCGATACTCGCCAGTGGCAGGTCAAGGCGCACAGCAATGCTGGCGAAGTCCAGCTGATCGAGGCGGTTAAGCAGGAATACTTGCTGTACGCGCCGTGGTAGCCGCTTCAGTGCATGCAGCAGGGCATCGTCGGCATCATGCTCGGTAGCAGGAGTGGGGTGCTCAAGGGGCAGCAGCAGACGGGTCATGGACAGCTCCTTGCTCTATAAAGGGGAGGAGGGGGCATCTTCCGTGATGCGTGATCAGCGTAGATTAAACGAGATTGATTCTCAAGTGCTGATTCCGCAAAGTTTTGTAACGAGCGTTCACGCCCTGAAACACCTTTGCTATCATGCGCGCCATCACGATCTTCATTAGCCTGAAGAGCCAAAAAAAAGACCCGGCAAAAAGCCGGGTCAAAAACCGTGATTAGCCTGATGAGGAGATAATCTGAGAGCGACCTAAGCTTTCAGGTTATCCAGCGGATCTCGCGATCAGCTGAGTGCAATAATAATCGTTATCATTTGGCAGTCAAATGAATTTTCGCTAATCCGGTAAAAAAGTTTTACCGGCGCGCTTCCTTGTCCCGGCAATCGGGGCTTTTGCCGTTACCTGGCTATCACGTTCTCTCCCTTCTTTTTTGTCTATAAACCCGCTCACTCGGTGCGTTTGTGCTCCAGCAGTGCGCGAGCCATGTCCATCATGTGCATCAAAGCGAACGTCAGTTCGCGTTGGCTGCCGTGCTGGTGGGTGGCGGTTTCCTGGGCGGTGGCCGCAGCGCAGCGCAGCAGGGCGATGGCGTGTTCCTGGGCCTGGTCGCTGGTTACGCCCTCGTGCAGGGTCCAGATTTTGTTGTCCAGGGTAGGCCGTGGCGGGTTGGGGTTGAGGTAGTAGTCGAGCGCGCGGCGAGCGGCTTCGCTGTCGAGATCTGTTTCGTCGTTTTTCGATGGTTTCATGGCAATACCTGCTGATTTCCCTTCAAGCACACTGGAATCACAGAATAGGTCAAGCTGTACTATGTAGTGCCAAATAAATAATTCAGATTGTGTATTGCAGCGGTTAATACAGTCCGTATTGTTGCCGCTCATGGAAAACTGGAACGCATTTCTCAAGCGCTACAAGCGCGAACATAACCTCAGTCAGCTCCAACTGGCCGAGCGCCTGGGCATGACGCAGGGGGGCGTGGGGCATTGGCTGCGTGGCACGCGTCGGCCGACGCTGGAAACCATCAATGAAAAGCTGGAGAAGCTTGGGCTGGTGTTTCTGGAAGCCCAGGTCATGGTGGTCGAGCGCGACATCGTGCGTGAAGCGCAAGGGCTCTATACGGCCGAGCAGCCGGTTTCAGCCGAGGCGCTGCTCTATGCCAGCTTCCGCTTCCCGGTGCTGAGTTGGGCTGACCTGCAGGGGCCATTGCCTGAAACGAGCACGTCCCATGAGCAGACGGACTATATGCCCGCCGGGAATGCGTTCTGGCTGGTGGTGGAAAACGACTCGATGAACGCGGCCAGTGGCAAGAGCGTGCCCGAGGGCATGCGCGTGCTGGTGGATACCGGGTTGGAGGCACAGCCCGGCAGGTTGGTCATTGCACGGCAGCCGGGGCGCCCGGCGGTATTGCGGCAGTTGGTCGAAGAGGGTGGAGACAAGATGCTCAGGCCACTGAATACGCGCTATCCGACGGTTTTGTGTGAAGAAGGCTGCGCGTTTCTGGGAGTGGTGGTGCGGGTACATGGGGCCTTCTAGGCTGCCGGGTTGCTGCGAAGCTGTGTCACGCCACGAGGCCGCTATACGTGAGGGGCATGCCAGCCATGAACATGGATAAGTGGATTGCCCTCGTTCGCGACCGGATGGAGGAATTAGGGCTTACCCAAGAGCAGCTTGCCGAGCGCGTAGGCGTGTCGCAAGGCAGTGTAGGACATTGGGTGAACAAGCGGCGCCAACCGAAGCTCGAGTCGATGAACCGCACTTTGGTTGAGATTGGCATGCCCCACTACTGCGTCCGCTTGCAATTGCGTATTCACGGGCAGGCTGATGGCGAACGTTGTGTTTCTGGGGTGGATGACGATGATGACGAACCCGACCTCATGCGATACATCGTTTGCTTCCGTTACCCGGTGCTGGGTTGGAGTGAGTTAGAGGCTGCAACGGCTGTAGAGCCTGCTGTTTTCGAGCAGACTGACTACCTGGCACAGGGCAAGGCGTTCTGGCTAATCGTGGAAAACGATGCCATGAGCGCTGTCAGTGGCCGCAGTGTGCCGCAGGGCATGCGGATGCTGGTGGACCCGGGTGTAGAGGCTGAGGCGGGGCGTTTGGTTATCGCTCGTCAGCCGGGCAAGCCGGCAATTTTCCGCGAGCTGGCCGAGGAAGGTGGGCAGCGTTATCTGAAGGCATTGAACAGTAACTACCCGGCGCTGTTGTGCGAAGAGGGTTGCGAATTTCTTGGGGTGGTCGTGCGGGTGCATGGGGCCTTTTGAAAGGGTTTGAGTAGCGGCGGCAACGGTGAACGGCGGGGGAAGTTGGCCAGCAGGGCCGGCCCTTTCGCGGGTGAACCCGATCCTACGGCGGCCTGCGCCCAATCACCGATGTGTGTCCACCCCCGATAGGAGCGGGTTTACCCGCGAATACGGTAGCGGCGGCAATGGTGAACGGCGGGTGGAAATTGGCCAGCAGGGCCGGCCC
>NZ_JBICII010000098.1:0-110402 GCF_043101865.1 Pseudomonas sp. zjy_15 | reverse complement strand
GTGGAAGCCTTCGAACGCGCGTCGAATGTCTGGGTGATCGTTGATGCTGACCATCACTTTCCCCTTGCAGCGGCGCATGAAGTTGGCCATGCGCTCGTACTCCTCGAGCGGAAAATCCACGCCATATCCGGCGGTCTGCCAGTATGGCGGATCCATGTAGAAAAATGTGTGTGCCCGATCGTAGCGCTCGGCACAGTCGAGCCAGGGCAGATTCTCGACGTAGGTACCGGCAAGGCGCTGCCACGCGGCCGACAGGTTCTCCTCGATGCGCAACAAGTTGATGGCCGGTCCGGTGGTCGCGGTACCGAACGTCTGCCCGGTGACCTTGCCGCCGAAAGCGTGCTGCTGCAGGTAGAAGAACCGAGCAGCGCGCTGGATATCGGTCAAGGTTTCCGGGCGCGTCATCTTCTGCCACTCAAAGATCTGGCGAGAGCTGAGCGCCCATTTGAACTGGCGCACGAACTCCTCCAGGTGGTTCTGTACAACGCGGTAGAGGGTGACCAGGTCACCGTTGAGATCGTTCAGCACCTCCACGGGGGCGGGCTGGGGACGCATGAAGAACAACGCGGCACCGCCGGCGAAGACTTCGACGTAGCATTCATGAGGGGGAAATAGAGGGATCAAGCGGTCGGCCAGGCGGCGTTTGCCACCCATCCAGGGAATAATTGGAGAGGTCATAGGTATGCAAGTCTTTACTGTATGGATAAACAGGTGTTAGGCTCGCCGCGCTTTGTGCACAAGGCAGAGGCCACGGCTGGACTTGCAGGAAGGGTCTGCGGGTTCAGCGGGCCGGGCTGGATGTTGACGCATCCACCCGGCTCGCCTCTTTTCATTTGGTGACTGTACGGACGTAGGCCTGGCAGGCTTTCAGTGCGATCAGTCCTCGGTCACCGTCGTCGGTGATACCGATAATTCGTTGAGCATGCGCTGGGTCAAGTCGGGCGCGTATGGCTCCATGAACCACGCTTCCGGTGCAGGCGGCTTCTCGCACCCCACCGTCACCACCCGGGGCGGCAAAGGCTCCGGCGTCGACAAGGACTGACAGCCGCAAGTCAGCAGTAGCCAGCCTGTCACGCAGGTGATCTTGAGTCTGTTGTGCATCGTTCATTTCCTTCCAATGTGTTTTGCCCTGCTCCTGCAGGCGATCTTCTAGGTCTTTGCGCTGGCTTTTCTGCTCCGCCAACTGTTGCAGGGCTGCAGCTGCAGCCTCCTCGCGTTCGCGACCATAGATCCGGTCCCTGTCTGCAAGCTGCTGGACATAACCTGTAGCCTGCTCAGCCAGCTGCTTTCCGTACTCGCTGGCCTGCCAGACCCAGGCCCCACGCCCGCCGGCACAGAGACCGACCGCAGCGGCCAGAAGCGCGATACGCCAATTCATCGGCATTACTGCAGCACCTCCAGCGCACGCTTGTAGAACGCCTGGCGATCCTTCAACCCATTCAGGCCACCATTGATACGCCGGGTGATCAGCTCGAACACCGCGTCATCGGCCCGCAGCACCTTGTCCGAGAGGCTATTGAGTCCTGCCCGCTGCCAGTACCAGCCGGCCGACAGCGACGCATAGACGGGCTGCTCAAGCAGGTCGGGTGTGTTGAGCAAGCGGCTGTCACCGAACAGCGCTTCGCTGCAGGCCTCGTAGTTGTCGCGGCCGGTGATCTGAATGAGCCCACGCCCACGGTACCGCTGACCATCGCCGTCAGCCGCCGGGGTGTTGCCAAGGCGCTCCGCCAGCCGCCCGGTGTCGTACTTGGCCAGGTAGGCATCGTTGCCGAGCTCGCGCACATACAGCAGCTGGCCTGACTCATGGCCGACTTGCGCAAGAAACGCAGCCATACGCCGAGGGGTGACGATCGAGTACTTGCCCATTGTGGCGTTGAGGCCGGGAACAAAAACGCCGGCTTTGCGGCCGGCGTTGGGGAGGATCTGCTGCAGCTGTTGTACTGAGATAGCCATTATTCTCTCCAGTGATGGCCGTGAGCGGCCATAAGGGTTACGCCTATTTCCTTGGCCGAAAAGCAGGTCGCGCCCACCACCAACGCGGCTTGCTTTTTGATCTCCTGCCGAGCGATGTCAGTCGCACCACCATCATGGAGATACCACCACAGGGTTCGACCCCGGAGGGAAGCGGGCACGCGAGAGCACAGGAATCAATCGAAGCCACTCCCGCTTCGCTCCGCGAAGTCCGTGTTGTCGACGCGCAAAAAACAGAAAGTCTCTGCTGCGAAGCAGCAGGCATTATTCCCCCTTTCAGCAGCCCCACCGAGGGACTGATACCCCACGACAGGCTGCGCGAGGCAGCGCCCGCTGATGCAGCGCTAATCGCTAAAAATCGCCCGTACGCGCAGCCTGCCATGGGGTATACGCACCCTTCTGCCGCCAGCTGCATTGGGGCCGCGATGGACGCGATACTGGCCGAGCAGAATGGTACGTACGCCACCTCCGGGCAGATGGCACAGGCAATTGAAGCCGCGCTGAAGCAAGCCGGGTTCATGATGCCTGCTGATCAGTCCTACCAGAGCATACCGGTGACAAGATCGGACTATGACCTGCTGATGCATGCGGCCGAGACATTGCGCCTGGCCGAGAAGACTTGGAAAGCCCTCCCAGGCACCGAACCAGGCCGGAAACGGGCCATACAGCAACAGCAGGATATCTTGGCACTCGCAATTCGCGTGCACGTCCAACTGCGAAAAACTTCGGCCAGCGTCGACAGTGTGGAGGCAGCATGAGCCGCATTCAACGCATCATTTTCAACAAGACGTCGCTGGAGCATGCACTTTCCGCCGTTTGCGGGCTTCACAACATGAGCACCGATCTGATCGCTGGAGATGTATTCCGGCAATTTTCGGAACTGGCTACCTATCAACTGACCCCAGTGACAGTTTGGTGCGGCCAAGGCGGTTTGTACCAATCCAAGATGGAGGCTGTTGGAAACGGCGAGCAACGCATCGAATCTGCCATTCTGATCGACGAACCGGATCTCGCGGGACTTGCCGTCGACAGCGTCGAGGTTGCTCGGCTGGCGGAGGAAAACCTGCAGCACCGAAACCTTCAGATCGAGGCCGACGACCTGATCAAGTCCCTCCGCGCCAAGCTGGCTGAGCGTGATGTGCTACTACGCGATTGCTTCACCGCCATGCTGAAAGGTGGTTACTCGAAGCCCTTGCGCGAGCGCATCAAAACCGCGTTATCCGGCGGGGCACACCATGACTGAGCGCATCCGCCCACCCATGGCCTCACACAGCCTCGACCTGCCCGCAATCTGTGATGTCTGCGGTAAAGGCAGATCGACACGACGACACACGAAGTGCGGCCAGATCCGCCAACAGCGGGAAGGCGACAAGTGGGCAGCCTACATGGCCAACGTGGCCGCTAAACGAGCATTGGGTAAACGGGCCATCGCCCGCCGGGGAGATATTGAATGAAGACAGTAGTACCTAACCCAAAACTGGCGGGTGCAAAGCTATCAGCGACAGTCAGCACTGGCTTCACCGCCAAGAGCGAGTCAGGCGCCCCCGCCCAGTTGGCGATCATTGATGAGTACGGCAACATCCTTGCAGCCGGACAAGACGTGGCATGGGCGGCCTGGCGCGTATGTGTGGAGGTACAGGAAAACTTCTGGGAGGGACAAGGGCACCTGGTGGTCCACACTAGCCCACCTGGCCTCCCACTGGACAACAAAAAGTCAGCTTAAAGATTCAACCTGGGCGGTCGATACCGGCCGCCCACTTTCCAGACTTCCTCTCGACCCTAAGCCATCGGCGCTGCCCTGCCTTGGAAATCAGCAGGACATCGATGTACCAAGCCCTGCGCCCCTCTGGCAATACACCACGCATGTAAACCACGATGCGCTCGAAAGTATCGATCATCAATTGCCGAACCTTATCCCGCGCCTCGACCTCCTGCGCCTCAACTCCGGCGGTTAGATCCGACCATAGCCTTGCATCTGCTGGCCTCTGCCTGGAGGCGATGCCGGCTAGCTCTCGTTCAGCCTGGAGCAGCTTTGCTTTAGCCTTAGTCAGCTGCTCTTCGAGATCACGGGCTTTACGCAGGAACGTAATCGGCAGAACGCCATCACCCTCCCCCAATGCCAACGCTTCAGTAAGCCGGCCGAGCTGGGCTTCGAGATCAGCCACCTGCTTTCGCGAGCTCATAACCCCTTGCTGTAGGTCGCCACTCGGTCCTGCTGGCTGCTGTAAACGCAGCAGGTTCATCTGATCTGAGCAAAACGAAATAACAGCCCGTTCGACAGGTGCAACGCTACAACTTCCGCCCACATCGCACCCTCCTTTGTTCATGTAGGACATGCACATGATACGCCTATGCCCATCCGTCAAAGTCCCATCAGGTCGAACCTTATGCATCACATTCTGCGCGGTCATTGCCGTGCCGCAGTAGCCACAGTAGGTAATACCGATACCAGTCACTATCCCAGGAATGGCTCCCTTCCCTCGCCGACGACTTCGCTGACCTCGCAATAGCTGTAATTCCTCAAACTCAACATCCGAGAGTAACCGAGGATAATAGTCCTCCAACAGGTAATCTTCACCGTCAACACAGATATGCTTCGCACCTTTCAAAGCCACTAACTTGATCAGGCGATAAATCTGCTGTGGAGAGATCCCGAGATAAGAAGTATCGAAGCCCCGTTCCTGGATCATACTGAAGGCTCGATCAGCGCCATATCCTTCGCGATACTTCTCGATGGCAAATCGCACAACTTCGGTACGCTCAGGAATCAACTCCCAGCGACCGTCGACGAAGCGGACCCAGCGAGGGTCGCTGCCATTGCGGATCAAACCACGGTAGTGTCCAGCGATCCAGTCTTCACACAAGCGCTTGATTGAGGCCTTCACGCGCTTACTTTTGGTGTCGCTCTCTTCATGAGCCCGGATCATGACCAGAAGGCTATAGACCAGGTCCATTGGCTGCGCCTTCAACCTTTCCCTATTGTACTCACGGCCGTCACTCGCGGTGACCACGGTAATGCCCGCATTGATGATTTGGGCCAACTGGGCTTGCGCTTGTATCGGTTCTGCCCGGCTGAGACGATCCAGGCCCTCAACAACCAATACAGAGCCGGCCGGGATACGCTCCTCATCAACGGCCTGCAGGAAGACGCCCAAGGCGCCCTGTTTTATGTGCCGCTGGTGAAAGGCAGAAAGGCCCTCATCCCTCAAGGAAAGCGACTCGTCTAGTGTGAGTCCCCTTGCCGCAGCCCATGACTTCGCATACTCAGCCTGCCTGTCCGCACTGTTCCCTGCTGCTTGGCGCGGGTCAGAGAACCGCAAATAGCTGTAGACCACTCCCTGAGACGCTTGCATGCCCTTGATTCTACTCTAAACGTGAAAAACCGAAGTATATATTACCACTCAAAGGGCCAACCAGTGGACACATGATCATGCCGAGATGATTCTGCTAGCCGGCGCTCAGCACGCAGGGGATTGAAAAAAGAAACGAATTCATAAATGATGCCCACACCAACATTCACAAAAAATGACGAAGAATCATGAACATCTCCACACTACTCATATTCATACCTGCTTGTTTTGCACTGAACATGGCTCCCGGCCCAAATAACCTGCTTTCGGTTAATAACGCCACACATTATGGTTTCTGGGCTTCATGTCTTGCAGGCACCGGAAGGCTAATTGCTTTTGCAGCAATGATAGCGCTCGCAGCAGCGGGCTTAACGGCTGTACTCGAAACGTCCGAACTGGTGTTTCTAGGTATCAAATTTCTTGGCGCTGCTTATCTATTCTACTTAGCTTTTAAACTTTGGACAGCAAAGATTCAAAATCAGGAGACGAGCGATGCAAAACCAAGAAGTCTTGTGAACCTAGCGAAACAAGAGTTTGTCATTGCAGCTGGAAATCCAAAAGCAATATTGATATTCACAGCATTCCTACCACAATTCATAGACCCAGCACATGATGTCGCGCCGCAGTTTGCAATGCTGGGTGCTCTGTTTTTGGTACTCGAGATGATCGCACTGGCAGGCTATGCCTTAATCGGGTTGCACCTGCGACGCTGGTTCAATAACCCCAAAGAAAAACGTCTTTTCAACCGCATCTGCGCGGTGCTGCTATCTGGCGCAGCCTCGGTACTGCTCGCCACGCGGCGTGCATAAGGCCTCTCAGCAGCTAAGGGAGAGCTGTATATTTGGGTTCCGGTAGCCTAGCTGAATATCCCGGCACCCTTGTGAGTGGAGCCTACTGAGAGGGCGATTCAGCTATCGACCCAGGCTGTGTGAAAACGCAAATGGATCTCTGAAGAGCGCGAGCGTACGTGAAATCTGTAATGGCTTGGTTATTTAGCTAACCTAGATTTCGCGCAGAAGCGCGAAACTCTGGTCGTTTTCTAACCAGCCTGATCGCGCAGAACGTTTTCACACAGCCTGGACCCATAGCGGACGCTGGTGAAGGGCAACAATCGGCCAGAAGCGGACAGTCAGCCCAGTAAATAGATCTGCCCCTTTTCTTGAACGAGCAAGAAAAACCAAGTGCGCGCTTTGTTTCAAGCCCGCATTCTTTGAATGCGGACGATTAATTTGGCGTAGAAAAATTAACTATTGATCAATCATAAGTGCGGGCCAGAAAGCCTGATTAATAGCCAAGCTCACAAGCCCCGCCCTACGCTTAATGCCATCCAGAAGCGCCTTGTTGTAACTGAAATCGTAGATAAACTTTGGCTCATCTGAGTTCATCTTGATGCCAAGAAACCCATACCACAGCAAAAGATCGAGAACATTGGCGGCCTGCGACTCATCAAGACCAGACTCCTTTAGCTTGCTTAAAACATCGACCTCGGAAAGCACTGAACTTGACGCAACAAATGCATAGAGAATTCCGTCAGCATTGCCGGAAATGTCACGCAACTCGTATCCAATATCACGAAGCAAGTCAGAGGAATAAGCGGCAATTCCCTTCTCAATGTCAGTTGCATCAATAATTTCATGATTGAGGTTAATAGCGAACCCCTTGCACTGATTAATCAAATTCAGTAGAAATCTGGGGCGCATCAGCGACCTCTCAATAAGGAACTGAGATGTTTCCTCCCCTTTAAAGTGGCTAACAAAGACACTAAGCCACGCCGCCTTGAAATCTGCATCCTCATCCAAACCATTTGAAACAATGCGGAGGCGCACCATTTCTCGAAGAAGATCAGGGTCTGTCCAGTCCAAAACAACGTTGGCTTCTTTTCCGCGATCAGAAGTCTCTTGAACCAATAGCTCATAGACATCATTGCGCAGAAACACCACTGAGTGAACAGAAAATTCGTCAGAGCCAAACTGCCTCTCAATCTTCCTGGTTGCCTCAATAAGCGCTCGAATAATAAGCAAATCTTCGTGTTGTAAACCTGAGGTAGGCCAACCATTATCTATATTATCGAACAAAAGCCAAAGTACTTCTTTGTTTTCCAGGTACTTACCCAGCTTATTTTTTAGCTGCTTAACATCATGCTTATATAGGAGCTCTGTAACTTGCGCAGCGCTCAAAGAGGTATTCTCTTTATCGCCGTACAATGACTGATACTCGGAGTATATTTTCTCCATAAGAACGGACATGCGTTCGGAAAAATCCCCTTCTGAATCATAACCTTCTGCATAATAAAGCTCTGCCAGCTCTCTATAGCCATCGTAAAGCCTATGGTCGTGAATGTGACGAGCCTTATCCTTTTCCAGAATTTTATAACAAATCTCAAGAAGAAGAACATATTCCCAGAAGGCAGTAACAGTGTGCTGATAAGTACCCTCTGCAAGAAATTTCAAAATTCTTTCTTTGAACTTAACAAGCTTGTAACCATCCGGCTTTAAGTCGAGAACAATATTTTTATTTCGACTTTTTTCGCGTTCAGCATCCCTGATCTGTATGAAAATAGCGGATTTCCCTGATCCTTTACGACCTACTACCAGATGGGCTTCACCTCTTAAAGACTTTAGGAACTGATCCGTCTCGAGATAGTAGCGGTCCAAATCACGCATCTCATTCTCGGCAGAGGTCGCACCAAGATTAAGCCTCTTTAGAAAAGATCTTTCCTGCTTGAGATTCACATTCTCAACCAGCTGGAACGCCTGGGTTACTTCAACAGCGAACGCCTCTACTACAACATTGACATCATCAGGGTGGTAATTAACGCTAACGAAATCCCTGTAATCCAGGGGGACAGGATCATCACCCCACTGAAGGATACGAATAACTTTCCCCATGCCCTCTGCTAAACCCGCTATGAAGGCTGCGCGGAGATTATGAATTTCCCACCCTTGATAAGTAGAGCCTAGAAGAGGAACAACCACACCATAGGACTGCGCCACTTGCGATATTGCATCATTAGCCGAAAGCCTTGGAATCTCATTAGGATCAAAATTCCTAAAGGTAAACCCGGCCTTTTTGATTCTAGAGATAATCCGAGTAGACCAATCCGACTTTACTGGTAAGTCCAGATAATAAACCGGGGCCTTCAAGTTCATTGGAGCAGACACGTCCAACGCCTTTGCAGTAGGGGCACCAGCAATAAAGGCGGCAAGATCAGTAGAGTTTTGGTACTCCCGATACCCCAAGGTGTCGAATATACCTACCTTGGCGATAGTAACGCCCTGTGTGGTAAGCGCTCTATTTCTTACAAGTAGAATCCGCTTCCCCTTACCAATCGCATATCCGATTTCGTAAGTAACATTGAAATTTAGCTCAGTGATATCAGCCAATAGAAAATCAGCCTCGTCAATTCCAGCTAAAACCTCATCGCCAATAAAATGACCGACAATATCAAGAGCGGCCCAGGTTTTAACCTTAACTTCTGAGCAGGTATTAGACACAATACCAACAGCACGCTCAATTACTTGCCCTATGTCTGAAGGTTGCGAAGCATAAGCAAAAAAACCGTTAGAGTTGCTCATTTGATCGATTTCCCTATCGCAGGAGATGGCTCATGGCCACAACATAATGAGTCAGACTAGCGGGCAAAAATCCTGAGGTAAAGGCAGGGTTGCTACGTTGACCAAATTTTCTGAAAAAACTTTGGTCCAATTAGGTAGGAGGGTGGTTGGTCGCTCCGAGGTCATGCAGGACTTTGCGCAATCAAGCCTGACTAGCGTGTCTGAGAGCCCCTATCTTGCTGCAAGGGCGCTGACGCCACTGGCAGCTATTGGCCGGTATGTGACCACCGCGAAGGGCAGCATTGGGTCGATAGGTGCCTGTCACCTGTGTTTATATTGAACATCCTTAGGGTTGCCGGCCGCCACCCAGAACTCCTGGCGCGCCAGGCGCCAAGTGCCGCCAGGGTGATCGCTTGCCACCACGGTCTCGCTCACGGGTGCGCGCCACAGTTGCCAGGCGATGTAGAACAGGTAGGCCGCGCCCACCACCTTGATGGCCAGGAACAGGTATTCGCTGGTATGCAACACCACTGCCAGGCCCATCGCTGCCAGGGCGATCATGCCGCAGAAGGCAAGGATACGGCCGCCGCCGGCCACGCAGGCGGTGCGCAGGCCGTAACGGCTGGCGTTGTGCAGTGACAACAGGTTATTTGGCCCTGGCGCCATGTTCAAGGCGAAGCAGGCGGGGATGAAAAGCAGCAGGCTTGAAAGGTCCATTCTCGTTTTCCTCTGACAACAGCCCTCTATTTCGGCGCGTTCCGGGCCCTGCGGTCAAGTAACAGCCAGCGATAAAAACTGTACGGGTCCACGGTACCTGTTAACCTGCCGGCAATACCGAGGAGCCTGTAATGCCCCGTTCCCACGCCGCCTTGTGGCGCGATCCGGCCCTGCCACATGTCGAAAGCCGGCGCGCCTGCCACAGCCGGGCCTGCTACAAGGCCCACAGCCACCCGACGTTTTCCATCGGTGCGGTGGATGCTGGCCGCAGCCATTTCACCGGGGCTGCCGACGGGCAGCATCACTTGGCACCCGGCACGCTGGTACTGGTTCCGGCCCACCGCGTGCATGCCTGCAACCCGGCCCCCGGCCTGGCGTGGAGCTATCAGATGCTGCATGTGGATGCCGACTGGCTGACGCAGTTACGCCTGGAGTCGGGCCTTGGCGGTATCGAAGCTGGCGAACCGGTGCGTATCTGCAGGGAGGCTGAGGTATATCGGCAGTTCTGCGCGCTGAACAGGTTACTGTTTTCCAGTGCCTGCAACGGCGAGAAAGATGCGGCGCTGATTGCCTTTCTGGGGGACCTGGACGTTTCCGCACACCCACCGCTGGCAGCGGCCCCCGCCCTGGAAGCCGCCACCTTGAGCGGGTTGCTTGCACACATCGAACACCAGGATCCTGCCCAATTGAGCCTGGAGGTGTTGGCGCGGGAGGCGGGGCTTGGGCGCTATCAGCTGATCCGCGCGTTTCGTGCGGCTACCGGGTTCACGCCGCATGCCTACCTGCTCAATGCCCGGGTCAATCGTGGGCGGCAACTGTTGAGTGAAGGGCTGGCCCTGGCGGAAGTGGCCTACCAGCTTGGCTTTGCTGACCAGAGCCATTTCCAGCGGGTGTTCAAGGCCCATGTGGGGGTTACGCCGGGGCAGTACCGCGGAAACTGAAGGCTGCTGCAGGTGCAATATTGTTCAATACGCCAGAACGGGCCCGGCAGCAGACTGCGGTTTTTTCCGTAGAGCAGCCCCCAATGCAACAATTCATGATCATCGCCCTGGCCCACTTCCTTGCCCTGCTCTCACCTGGCCCGGACTTTTTCCTGGTCGCACGCAACGCGATCAGCAGCGGCTGGCGCATCGCCAGCGGCGCCTGCCTGGGCATAGCACTGGCCAACGGTGCGTTCATCGTCATCGCCTTCACCGGGCTCTCGGTTCTGCAGCAGGGCAGCCTGCTATTTACCGCCCTGCAACTGGCCGGCGCCAGCTACCTGCTGTACATCGGCGTGCTGTTCCTGCGCCATGCCGGGCAAACCAGCCTGGGCACAGTCACCGGCAGCCAGCGGGTGCATGGCTGGTGGCGCAGTTTGGGCATGGGCTTCTTGTCCGGCATCCTCAACCCCAAGAACGCGCTGTTCTATGCCAGCCTGGCCAGCATGGTCGCCAGCGTCAGCCCCGGCTGGAAAACGGCCTACGCCGTATGGATGTTCAGCATCGTCCTGCTCTGGGACTTGCTGGTCGCCGTGGCCATCGGCAACCAGCGGGTACTGCGGCGATTCGCCCGCAGCCTGGCGTGGCTGGAGCGGGCCTCGGGGGTCATGCTGGTGTTGTTGGCAGGGGCGTTGTTGCTGCATCTGGCCCAGGGCTGACCCGCTGCAAGGTGCGCATGTCGACCAAGGTGAAATGCCCGCTGGACCAGCCCCCCGTGTCCAGGTGCCACACATTGCCCAGCAGCTTGGCCTCCAGCACCGGGGTGTGGCCGACCAGCAGGGCTCGCAGGCCCTGCACCGGTTGGGTGTCTCCCTCTTTCAGGCGCCGACGCGACCACTGGCACACTTGGCGCACGTCAGGGTCGTCATCCAGTTCCAGCCAGGAGCGTAAGACTGCCCAGTCGGCAAACGGGCTGTCTGCATGCAGCAGGCCTACCAGCCCGTCTGCACTCTCCACTTCCATGGCAATCGGCAGCTGCTCGAAACGCTCCACGAAACGCAGTTGCTCGCGCCGCGGCAAGTCGAGAAACCAGCCACCGCCGGCGGCGCGGTACATGCCCAGGTCGAGCCGCCCCCCGCGCACGCGGGTGATTGCCAAGGCCTCATGATTGCCCTGGACGGCATGGAACCAAGGCTGGGCCAGCCATTCCAGCGCTGCCTCGCTGTGCGGCCCACGGTCGACCAGGTCACCTACGCTGAACAGGCGGTCCACCGCCGGATCGAACCCTACCGCATCCAGGCATTGTTGCAGGCGCTGGAAGTGACCATGGATATCGCCCACCGCCAGGTCCCGTCCCCGGATATTGGCGATCAGCCGCCGAAACCGTGCCATTACCGTCTTCCTCTGCTGGTGGCACCATGCCCGCCTCGCGCGTGCCCTGCTCATGGCGCTGTCACTGGACAGCATGGCACAAGGCACCGCGGCTGCGCGGATCTTGGTGCGTTGCGTTGCGCACTCGAGGCTTCCTGAAAACCCTTCACTGGTACAGGCGTTGGTGCCAATAGTATGCTCGGTACTTGAACCTCTACCAAGGAAGGGTCTTGATGAAACTGTGCGCCGTACAACTGGCGTCGCTCAAGGGCGATTTGCCAGCCAACCTCCAGCGCCATCTGGTTTGCATCGAGCAGGCTGCTGCCCTGGGTGCCGAACTGGTCGTGTTTCCCGAGCTGTCACTGACCGGCTATGAGCCGAGTGTGGCGCGTCAGGCCGCCCTACCCGTCACCTCCACGCGCCTGGACCCGCTGCAGGCGGCGTGCGACCGCTTGGGCATTACGGTTGCCGTGGGCCTGCCATTGCCGACACCCGACGGCATACGCATCGGCATGCCCATCTTCTGCCCAGGGGCGCCGCGCCAGGCCTATGCCAAACAGCGCTTGCACGATGATGAGCTGCCTTACTTCACCCCAGGTGATCAGGCATTGCTGCTGGAGGTAGGTGAACACCGGGTGGCGCCGGCGATCTGCTACGAGTCGATGTTCCTGGCGCATGCCGCCGTGGCCCGCGAGCGCGGTGCCGATCTGTACCTGGTCAGCGTTGCGAAAACCGCCAAGGGTATCCGCGAGGGATATGCGCACTACCCAGAGGTGGCACACGAGCTGGGCATGCCGGTATTGATGGCCAACTGCGTGGGGCCGGCCGACACCTTCATCGGTGCCGGCGGTTCTGCCGCATGGGACAGCCAGGGGCAGTTGCTGGCCAGCCTGGATGACCACAGTGAAGGCCTGATCGTACTCGACACCCGCAGTGCCAGTGCGATCACCCTGCCCTTGGACCCGTACCTTGCATGATCTATCTGTTTCTAGCGTTGCTGAGCTACGCCTGCACCTACTACCTGGTCGGTTTGCTGATTCAGGGTCAACTCGCCGATGTGGCCGAGGGATTGCGCCATCGGCCCGATGCGCCTACGCCCGGCGAGTACCTGCGTGAGGTCGAGCCCCGCGCACGTCAGGCGCGGCGGCAATACACCCTGATCGCCGGTTCGGTGCTGGCCGTGCTGGCCTGCCTGATCGCCAGCGGGTTCGGTTGACGCCTTACAGGTCCAGCGCCAGGCTTTGCCGCCCTTCCAGCGCCAGCAGGTACTGCTTGGCCGCCAGGCCACCGGCAAAGCCGGTCAGGCGGCCCGACGCGCCGATTACCCGGTGACAGGGAGCGATGATCGAAATCGGGTTGCGGCCATTGGCAGCGCCAACCGCGCGTACTGCCCTGGGGTTGCCGAGCTGCCGGGCAATGTCGCTGTAGCTGCGGGTTTCGCCGAACGGTATCGCCAGCAACGCGGCCCACACCTGGCGCTGGAACTCAGTACCGGCAAAGTCCAGCGCCAGCTCGAAACGCTGACGCTTGCCGTCAAAGTACTCGCCCAGCTGGCGAGCGGTTTCCCGCAGTACCGGGCACTGGTCGTCCCGGTGCAGTGCGCCCAGGCGTACGCGGTTTTCCCGCTCCTCTTCCCACAATACGGCTGCCAGGCAATTGCCACGGGCCACAAGGGTCAGCATGCCGACGGGCGATGGCATGATCGTGAATGCGCTGGACATAGCAGGCTCCTGCAAGTTGCGACCGCCCAACTGTACGCATCCACAGTCTTTCATGCACCCGCTTTCTTGCTTAGTTCATTGCGCAGCCGGCAATGTGCCGCGCCTGGCTGAGCGTGACCTTGGGTATCAGCTCAGCGGGAATGCGTGATGTTGCCGACAGGTTGTAGACGTGGAAATGCTCGCTGACCACTTCCCTGGCCATCAGCTTCAACGACGGCAGGATGCGGCTGTCCCAATGCTGGTCGAGCCCGCACGGCGAACACTGCCCTTGGCCGTTTTCGTAAAAGCGCCCGGCACTCTGATCGAGGTCTACCCCTACCAGCAACACTTCTTCAAAGCCCAGGTGATAAGCCAGTTGCAAGGCCACATAAGCTACTGTGCGAGCATCGAAGAAACCGTGGGCCAGGTTTTTGCTGAAGGCGATGGAGCGGCTGCGTTTGCTCCACAGAGCACGGTTGCACACACAACTGTCACCATGTCCGCGCAAACCGTCCAGCAGCCCCGGCGTGACGGCTTTCTGCAAGGCATAACACTGGGTGTGGGCTGGCACATCGGCACGCGCATACTGCTCTGGCCACAGGGCCAGGCGTTCGCTGTCGCGCACGGCAGTGGCGAACAAGGCCGGCTGTTGCTGGCAAAAGCTTTTGTCGGTGCACACGTAGAAGAAGGGTTTGATGCCGTGTTCGGCAGTCATGGCGACCGAGCCATTCATGGCGATGATGGGCAAATGCGCAAACTCGCCCAGTGGAAACTGTTTGGCAGAAGCGCCGGAGGCAAGGATCACCACGGGGCCTTGCTGGGTATTGCGACACGCCTCGAAATGGGCGAACGCCCCGCGTTCAGCACTTGGCTGCAACGGATGTGTGTTCATCAATGGCATCTTTAACCGGACAGTACAAACCACAAGACTGATCAGTTTATATGCCGCCGCCGCTTTTACCTAACTTTACCTAGCTGAACTTCAGTCAACCGCCAATCCCTTGCTTGGCGGGGTTTCAGCCTAGCGAATAGCGGCTTATCCAAGAGCCATGACAGCCCCCCGGTGAAAAAGTGTTCCCCTACTGTGGATCAGGAATAGCGATAACCATCACCGATGGTGACGGACGGGTACTAAGCGCCTTTCGTCATGAGCCTGCTTGATGCTTACCACTGGCGAGACTAATACTTAAACATCTGCCTGGGGAGGCACGAAAAATGCAACCAAGATTCGTTATCGTTCCCGCTGTGCCGATCGAAAAGGAGTCGTTCCGCGTAGGCAGCCGCTACTACGCCGCTACCGTTTGTGGAGGGTTCGACATTTATGACAATCAGGCAAAGGAGCGGCTCAAGCCCAGCTACCCGAGCCGGAAGGAGGCGCAGGTGAAGTGCGAGCATTTGAACAAGCGGGATGAGGCGGGGTAACCGCAGGAGATCTGCGCGGCTCAGCAAGCTCGGGTTACTGACTCAGTCCAGACATTCCTTGGCAGCCTGGCGTAATTTGTCGCCAGATAGAAAGCTGCCCTTGTAGAAGGTCGCGCGGCTGCCCTCACGAGCTTCGACTACGTCAAGCACATCGTCGCTTGCCACGGCGCTTGGCGCCGTCAGCCGGTAGCCGTGGGCTATCGACTTCTGCGTGGCCTGGGGTGCCAGCGCCTGCCATTTGGGCAGGACACAGGCGGCGTACTGCTGCGGCGACTTTTGGGTAAGTTTGCTGGCTGTGGGTTTGCCAGGGGTTGCGCAACCGGCGAGGCTGGCAACCAACACCGTGGCGATAAAAATACGAAAGTCAGGCATTTGCAATCGACCGTTATGGATAGGCTGCATTCTAACGGCGGTGACGCCGCGTTACTAATCAACCAAAGTCTTGCTGCAGGACGGCGCCCAAGCGGGGACAGTGTAGCGCACCTGATATTTCTGCCAGTAGCCGGGGGCACGCCGCAACAGTGAAACTCCCGAGGGACATCACACCACGACTCGGCAGGGGCTTCAGACCATGCAAACCAACGCCAACCACACTCAGTTCTTCTATCAGAATGGCAAACTCGTCACCCTTAAAACCGGTGAACAAGGCCGTAGCCTCTTTCGCTCGCCGGACGTACCACTTGCCGAGCGACAATCAGACGACACCGACGCCGGCGGATTGCTGGCAACTGACGACAAGGGTTCGGTGCTGCAGGTACAGCAGAAAAGCTGAAGTCGTCATGATGCTCCGGCCCCATTGCGAACCAAACGCGGGCTCAGGGCTTGGCTCCCCTGTACAACACGATGGCTGCTATATCCAGGACCAGCACACTGCCGACAATCACAAACATGATGTACTGATCTTCAGAGAGCATTGCCGTATCCCCCAGATGCGCCGGTTTCAAAGGGGTATGCAATTACTGATCCCGTCAGCGCATCAGGTAGCGAACTGAGACTCAGCTGAACTTCAACTTGACCACTTTGCTCAGCGCCCAGCCACTGAAGACATAGAACGCATCCAGGTAGAAGCGCCCTGCATAGTTGGTCAACGGCGTTTGATTCAATAGCACATCAGGCTCGGGCGCAGGAGGAAACAGTGCATAAAAGCCGTTGGGCAGAACTGCCAGCGTCAGCAATAACAGGTAAGTCGAGGCTTGTAGCAGGGTGGCACGCTTACTGGATCTGGCGGACCACTTCAGCCCGTAGTAGGCCACCAGGCCGGCAACAGGCAAAACCCAGAAATGCGTCGGAATCCCAATGAACATTTCGGCGACTACGCTTCTTGCTTCCACCTGCGACTCTCCATCCAAATGCATCGATTATTACGGGCGGGGCCGGCAAATGCAAAAAACAACGCTGCTCAAGCCATAGGCCGTTTCTTGGGCACGCAAGGTTATTCGCCCCTCAGACAAGAAGCCCGCTCTCGACGGCGGGCTTTTTGACTTGGGTCTGAGATTTACGCTTTTGAACACATCAGTGCAGCATCCAGCAACCTGCCATGGTCGTACCAGGCATCACGTTGATAGGCCGTGAAGTGGCGCTCGCTTCCCGTGCCCCGCAACTCTACAAGACCCTCTGCCTTGTCGGGGTCAGTGCTTTCGATGAAAAGCCTGACCGCGTTATCACCCTCGACTTCATAGGTTTTCACATTCCCTTGTAGCTCGCCTTTGACGCAGCCCAGATAGGCGGGTGGGCTTTTCATGGTAGTGCCAGCCGTATAATCGTGGCTGTCACGCACATCAGGGTTTTGTGCGCAGCCTGCCGTGAACAACGTGGCTACCCCGGACACAAGTAGTGCGCCTGCTAGCGATCTTGAGTTTCTCATGCGACACGCTCCTGCAGCCCCATCGAAAACTGGGAAATGTTGCCAAGCAGCCTGCCCTTTTTTTGGTTTTGGTGTGCCCATGTTACTGCGCCATGACGTCCGTGCATCAGGTTTGTTAGCTATATAGGTTTCGGGGCGTTTCCCTCACGCCCTGCCTTGCCCCCGATTACGAGTAAGGCCTACCCCATAACCGGGGTCAGGGGATGGCATTGAGAAACACATAAGTCGCCGCCAAATCCAGTACCAGCACAGCAACCACGCTGAAAATCATGTAATAGCGGTCATCCTGAGTCATGTCTGCGTACCCCGCATGATCAATGTCTCAGGGGTCACAGCAATTCCCGTTCCAGCGCCCTGATGCAGCCCGCTGACACTGCGCCAGCCCAACCGCGCAATCGCGCAGTCAGTCCTTGATCTGGCATACGCCATTGGCTTTGTTCTTGCCGGTATACGAGACGTCAGGCGAGCCGTCCGGGTTGATCGACAACGATACCGTTACCCCGCCGCCTTTGGCCTCGAAATAGTTGTCATTGAATTTCTTCAGCTTGGCCTCCTTGCCATTGATGTAGACGGGCCCGCCTTTATCGGCATGGACCTCGATATTTCCGGGGCATGTTGCATTCAACAGCGGAATACCGGCATGGGCAACGCCCGACGCGGTGAACAACAGGCCTAGTAACAAACGCTTCATCTGCAGTGTCCTCATGGGGTTGGCGGGGTGCGAGCATTAACGCCGTCCTGCAATGGCGAAGATGCTCATGATTCGTTCGAGATTGTAGGCGAGCACAGGCAGGCTCATCGCGCTACGCATATTTTTTTCATTCAGTGCATCCAGCCCGGCCGTTGGCGGGTATTGCTAATGGGCGGCCTCTGACTGCCCAGCCCAATGACTTTCAGGAGCACTGTCCATGAACTTCAAATACTCCGCCTGTGTGCTTGCCTGCAGCCTCGCCCTTGCGCTGCCACCCGCCCACGCCCAGTCCGCGCTGCCAGAATCGGTCAAAGTCCCTGATGGTCATCGGGTCCTGCTCGAAACCGTCGGCGTCGGCGAGATCACCTACGAGTGCCGCGACAAGGCCAACACCCCCGGTCAGACCGAATGGACTTTCGTCGGCCCCAAGGCAGTGCTCAATGACCGTGCCGGTAAACAGGTGGGCGACTACTTTGGCCCACCCGCTACCTGGCAGGCCAAGGATGGCTCGAAAGTCACCGGCACCCAGCTGGCAGTGGCACCAGCGGACAAAGGCGCCATTCCTTATCAACTGGTCAAGGCCAACCCGGCCGAGGGCAAAGGCGCCATGCTGGGGGTCAGCTATATCCAGCGCCTGGCCACCCGCGGCGGTGTGGCGCCGTCAATCGACTGCACGGCGCAGAACAAAGGTGCCAGGCAGATCGTCCAGTACCAGGCTGACTATGTGTTCTGGACAGCCAAGTGAAGCGCACTTGAGCCTACGCCCTGCGAGTGATGATCTACGCTCGATGGCAAGCCCCCGGCTGGATGGCCGGGGTACCTTGCCTTACACAAGGAAGCCACACACGTTGAACTCGCCGGCCACCCCCTTCGACTTCCACCGCTGCCTGTTAGCCTGTGCACAGGGTGACCGGCGGGCCCTGCAGGCGCTCTACGATCACGAAGGCGCGCGCCTGCTTGGCGTTGCCCGGCGTATCGCACGTGACGACGCCACCGCAGAAGACATCGTCCACGATGCGATCATCCGCATCTGGACCTGCGCTGCCAGCTACGACCCGGCGCGCGGCTCGGCTCGAGGCTGGATCTACAGCATTACCCGCCACCTGGCACTGAATTCGATACGCGATACCCGCCGTGAAACTGTACTGACCGATGCCGACACCGAAACTGCGTCAACATTGCACGGGAGGGTTGATGACCTTGACCTCTGGTCCGGCTCAGCAAAGATCTACCGCTGCCTTGAACAACTGCAGCCCGCACCGCAGCGCTGCATCCTGCACGCCTACGTGGACGGCTGCAGCCACGCCGAGATAGCCGGTTTATTGGGCGCGCCACTGGGCACTGTCAAGGCCTGGATCAAACGCAGCCTCAAAGCGCTACGGGAGTGTCTGGAATGAAGCCCGATTCTGCCGAAGAACTGGACAGCCTCGCCGGGGAATATGTGCTGGGGACCTTGTCGCCGGAGCAATATGCCGCAGCGGCCGAACGCCTGCGTACCGACCCCGCGCTCCGCGCCGCCGTGGATGCCTGGGAGGCCCGGCTGCTGGAGCTGACCGCGCTGTCTACCCCGCAGCCACCAAGCCCCCGTCTGTGGCGCCGTATCCAGCGCAGCCTCGATGAGCTACCCGCATCGCGCACGCAGACTCGCTTGTGGCAACGCCTCGGCCTGTGGCAAGGGCTCAGCGCCGCGGGGCTGGCTGCAAGCCTGCTGCTGGCGTTTACCTTGCTGACCACGCCCCCCTCTACCACGGAATACCTGGTGGTGCTGGTGGCGCCGAACAGCCAGGCCCCCGGCTGGGTGGTGCAGGCCAGCGACAGCCACATGATCGAACTGCTGCCGCTGGGCCAGGACACGGTCCCCGACGGCATGGCCTTGCAGTTCTGGACCAAGGGCGAGCAATGGCGCGCCCCGGTTTCGCTTGGCCTGGTCAAACCGGGCGAACCCTATCGAGTTCCGCTGGAAAGTTTGCCACCCCTGGAGGCCAATCAACTGTTCGAGCTGACGCTGGAGAAAGCCGGTGGCTCGCCGACCGGTCTGCCGACAGGGCCGGTGAAGTTCATTGGTCGCGCGGTGAAAGTGATATGACACGACAGGGCCGCAGAACGCGACTGCGGCCTTCGCAAGGCTGGACCTATGGTCAGGCGCGGATCACCTCGAGGCGATCCCGCCCAGCCTCTGTGATGGCGTTCTCCCCTTCATCGCTGATGCGATAACGTCCTGACACCATTTTGGTAATTGAGAACCGGACCAGCCCGCTTTGGGACAAGGCTTGGCCTGCTTCGAAGCTCATTGCCTGCTCCAGGTCGAAGATCTTGATTTCTCCGATCTTGTAGCGTGCAAACGCGACCAAGGCGTTATCCAGTTCTTGTTGACTGATCGTTGTAGCGACTTCCATTCGACCTCCCAGGTCATGAGAGCCCCGGTCCGTGGGGTTGGAGGCAACGAACCGGGTGGCTTGTTGAAGGCGGACCGTACTATGCAGTCACGGAAGTCGCTACTGGCTTTCCATCCATGCTGGATGGGTAGGCAGCACGACACCCGCCACACCTACGGTCACTTCAGGAACCGTCGCCGCATGCCCCGCGTCACCTGCTTCGCGTGTAAACCCGCTCGCAGATCCCCCCTGCACCCTGCTCAGACCATGCTCATCACTGCACGCAGCGCCAGCAGGTAGGTTTCGACACCAAACCCGCAGATCTGTCCGCGCACCACCTCGGCAAATACCGAGTGATGGCGGAATGGCTCCCTGGCATGAATGTTGGACATGTGCACTTCAACCACCGGCACTTCGATAATGGCCAACGCATCACGAATGCCGTAGCTGTAATGGGTCCAGGCACCGGCATTGATCAGCACGGCATCTACCCGGTCCTCATAGGCCTGATGGATGCGTTCGCACATGGCGCCTTCGAAGTTGCTCTGGAAGCTCTCGACCTGCGCCCCCAGCTCTTCGCCCAGGGCCTGCAACGCCTGGTCGATGTCGGCCAGGGTCGCGGTGCCGTACTGGCGCGGGTCGCGCTTGCCGAACATGTTGTGGTTGATGCCATGCAGCATCAGTACATTGGCGACCATCGACCTACTCCAAGGGAATCGTCAGCTGATCGATCACCGCACATGTGTCGGGCCGCACCCCGCGCCACCAGGCAAACGCCTCGGCGGCCTGCTCCACCAGCATGCCGACGCCATCGGCCAGGCGCGCCTGACCCTGCTCGCGGGCCAGGCGCAGGAAAGGCGTGAGGCCTTTGCCATAGGCCAGCTCGTAGGCCAAGGCCGCCTCGCCCAGCACATCAGCCGGCAGTGGCGGCAAGTCAGCGGTCAGGCTCGCCGAGGTGGCGTTGACCACGATGTCGAACGATTGCCCTTCCAGCGCTTCGTAGCGGCTGATGCGCAGAAGCGGGTGATCGAGCTCGTTACGCAGCGCCAGCGCCTTGGCCATGTCCCGGTTGGCGATCACCAGCTCACGTGGCCCCGCCTGCAGGAACGGCAGCAACGCCCCGCGCACCGCGCCGCCAGCGCCCAACAGCAGCACACGGCGGTTGCGCAGCGGCTCGCCAAGGTTCTGCTCGATGTCTCGCAGCAAACCGATGCCATCGAAGTTCTCGGCGACGATGCGACCATCCTCGAACTTCAGCGCATTTGCCGCCCGTGCCAGTTGCGCCCGCTCGCTGCGCCGGTCGGCCAGTTCGAAGGCACGCAGCTTGAACGGGGCGGTGATGTTCATGCCCTTCCCGCCTTCGCTACGAAACTGCAGCACCTGGGCTTCGAAGTCTTCCAGCGAGCCTTCAATGGCCCCGTATTCCAGCTGCTGGTTGCTGGCCTGGGCGAACAGGCCATGAATCAGCGGGGATTTGGTGTGGTTGATCGGCCGGCCGATCACTGCGTAGCGGTCGCTCATCGTGCATCTCCGTGGGTGAACAGTACACCGTCTGCCTGCAGGGCAACGATTTCTTCGGGGCTGAAGCCAAGCCCGGCGGCCACTTCGGCGTTGTGCTGGCCAAGGTCCGGGGCTACTTGGTGAATCGTGGTGTCGCAGTCGGAAAAGCGGAACGGCAGGTTGGGCAGGCGCAGCGTGCCGTAGCGTGGGTGCTGCTGCTCGATGACCATGTTGCGTGCCTGGATCTGCGGATCGGCCAGCACTTCGTCGATGCGTTGGACCTTGGCACTGGGGATGTCGATGGCATCGAGCAACGCCAGGATCTCGGCCACCCGACGCGCGCCGACCCAGTCGCGGACCACCGCCAGGATCGCCTCACGGTGGGCGTTGCGGCCGTTGAGGTTGTGGTAGCGGCGGTCGCTTCCGAACCCGGGCGGGCCGCCGTTGGCTTCGAGCATGGCCGCGAAGCGTTGCCAGGCATCGTCGACCTGGGCAGCGATCACCAGGTCGCCGTCGGCAGCGCGGAACACGCCGTACAGGGTCGAGGTGGGCATGTCGTGGCCGGTCTGCTGGGGCAACACAGTGCCACCGGACAGCGTGTAACACTGCACCGCGTATTCGTGCATCGACACCAGGGTGTCGTACAGCGCCATGTCGATATGCTGGCCACGGCCACTGCTCACCCGGCCGAGCAGCGCGGCATTGATCGCCGCCACCGCGTGAATGCCGGTGTACATGTCGCCCAGGGAAATACGCAGCAGCGGCGGTGCCTCGCCCGGCACGCCAACCATTTGCATGATCCCGCTCTTGGCCTCGGCGATCAGGCCGAATCCGGCGCGGTGGGCGTCCGGCCCGGTATGGCCGTAGGCGGAAATCGAGCAGTACACCAGGCGCGGGTTGCGCGCCGACAGCTCGGCGTAGCCCAGGCCCAGCTTGTCCAGGGCGCCGGGGCGGTAGTTCTCGATGAACACGTCGGCCGAATCGGTCAGGCGCTGCATGAACGCCTTGCCGCGCGGGTCCTTCATGTTGACGCTGACGCCCTGCTTGCCCATGTTCAGCTGCAGGAAATAGCCGCTCTGCTGGTCGTCCAGGGTGAACGCGTGCTGGCGGCCAGCGTCGCCGCTACCCGGCCGCTCGACCTTGATCACCTCTGCGCCGAGCGCCGCCAGGCAACGGCCGACATAGGGGCCAGCGAGGAAGTGGCTGTAATCAACGACGCGGATACCCGCCAATGGCAATGCCTGGCTCATGCTGCTGCCCTCCGCGGCACCATCAACCGGTGCTCGCCACGTTGCACGACTTCGCCGTGCTGGTTGATCAGTTCCGAAGGCAACACCACGATGCCCCAGCCAGGTCGGCTGTTGCTCGGGCGCATCGCACCCACTCGCATGCGTACGTGGAGCACGTCGTTGACCTTGATCGGCAGCACGAAGTCCCAGGTCCAGCCCAGCGACATACCCGGTAGGAAGCGGTACTCGCACTGGGTCTTCAGGCCGTCGGCGATCGACAGCCCGAACAGGCCGTGGGCGACCAGGCAGCCAAAGTGGCTGGCGTTGGCGTAGGCCTCATCGACATGCACCGGGGTGTGGTCGCCGGTGAGGTCGGCGTAGGCCAGGATGCGTTCGCGGGTCACGGTGTAGGTCGGGCTGATGCACTCATCGCCTTCGCGGGCGTCGTCCCAGTACTTTTCAATCACGCTCATGCCTGCACCTCCGCGCGCGGGTCGATGGCCAGTGCCTGGGCTACGCACTTGGCCGGCAGCGCCTGGATGAACTCCACCGCCAGGCCATCAGGCAGGCGCAGCCAGTTGCGGCCCTGGGGCATCTCACTGACGCCAAAGCGTTGGGCGGCGGCCAGCGCCGCTTCCAGGTCTTCGCACATGATGCCCAGGTGCGCCAGGCGCCCTTCCGGGCCAGCGAAGTCCGGCTGGTGAATGAACTGCAGGCCGCCGAGTGTCCAGTACTGCGCCGGTTGCTCGACGTCACCCTGCACTTCACGCATGGTCATGCCGCACACCTCGCTGAAAAAGCGGATATGCCACTGAATGTCCTGCACCCAGAACGCCACGTGTTCGAGGTAGGCTTTTGGCTGGCTCATGGGGTTTCCCTCTTCTGCTGATCGGCCATGGCGCGCTCGATACCCTTGATGCAGGCCACCAGGGTCGCGTTGACCGGCGTGGCCACGCCATGGCGCTGGCCCCAGCGCACGACGGAGCCGTTGATGAAGTCGATTTCGGTGATCGAGTTTTTTTCCAGGCTCTGCAGCATCGAGGTGCGGAAGCTCGCCGGCAGGCCTTCGGCGGCCAGTGTCCAGGCAGCTTCGGGGCTGGTCAGGCTCAAGCGGATGCCGGCGCGCTCGGCCACGGCGATGGCCTCGGCCACAGCGGCCTTGGCGGTACTTTCCAGTAGCGGCTCGCTGTATAGCTGGCCGTAGCTGAGCATGGTGATGCCGCTCAATGCACCGGTGGCGACGTTGACCAGCAGCTTGTCCCACATGGTGCCGAGGATGTTGTCGCTGACCGTGGTGGCTAGCCCGGCGTGGTTGAACGCTTCGGCGATGGCCTGCACGCGCGGCGTCAGCTGGCCGTCGAGCTCGCCGATGAAAGTCTGTTTGCCGACGACACCGGCGCGGACCGAGCCCGGCGCGAGCAGCACGCCGCCGACATAGGTCTTGCCAGCCAGCACCCGCTCACGCCCCACCGCCTCGGCCAGGATGTCCTCGTGGCCGAGGCCGTTCTGCAGCGACAGCACCAGCGTCTGCGGCCCGATCAGCGCGACAGCGCCGGCTATGGCCTCGGCGGTGTGAAACGACTTCACCAGCACCACCACCAAATCGGTCACGCCAACGTCTTCGGCTTCGATGGCCGCGTTGACCGGTACATAGCGCTCGCCCCGTTCGTCCTGCACCCGCAGCCCGTGCTGGTTCATCGCCTCGACGTGCGCGCGGCCGCGGTTCAGCAGCCAGGTTTCATGCCCTGCCTCGCTCAGGGCTGCGCCAATGGCGCACCCCAGTGCACCGGCGCCCAGAATGCAAATTTTCACGTCGCAGACCTCCTGTGATTTGCGGTCACCTTATGCAGCAGGGATTATTTGCGCTATACAATGGCCTCAATACGACTATTGAGAATCGCAATGATGGCTACCCAGGAAGCCCTGCCCGAACCCAAGCTGCTGCAGCTGTTCGACGTGCTGTACCAATGCCGCAGTGTGACCCGCGCCGCCGAACAGCTAGGGCAGAGCCAGCCGACCATCAGCATCTGGCTGGCGCGCCTGCGCGAGCAATTGAACGACCCACTGTTCGTGCGCACGCCGGGCGGCATGGCCCCTACCCCGCGCGCCGATCAGCTGATAGGGCCGTGCCGCGAGGTGCTGGAATCGCTGCGCCGGCTGACCGCCTGGGAGCCGCAGTTCATCGCCGCCACGGCGCAGCGGCGTTTTCGCCTGTGTGTCAGCGATGCCAGCCATATCACCTTGCTGCCAAGCATCCTCAACTATCTGCGCAGCCATGCGCCGGGCATCCGCCTGGAGGCAGCGCGGATCGACGGCAATACCGAGAGCGCGCTGGAATCGGGTGAAGCGGACTTGGCCATCGGCTTCGTGCCCTGGCTGGGAGGGGGGATGTACCAGCAGGTGCTGTTCGAGCAGGACTGGGTGTGCCTGAGCAATCCGCAGCATCCGCGCCTGGGCAATGGCATGAGCCTGGAGCGATATCGGGCCGAGGGGCATGTGCAGATCAGTTTCGGCACCGGGCAAAAGCTGCTGGAAGCGGGATTGGCGCGGGCCGGGATCGAACGGCGGATCATGCTGGAGCTGCCAGCGTTTCTCGGGTTAGGGATGATAATCGGGACTACCGATCTGCTAGGCACCTTGCCGCGGCATATCGGGCAGACACTGGCCGATATGCATGGGCTACAGGTCCATGACTGCCCGTTCGAAGTGGAGGGGTTCACGGTCAAACAGCATTGGCATGCCCGATATCATCAGGACAATGGAAATCGATGGTTGAGGGACGTCGTGCGCGGATTGTTTCAGCAAGCAAGCCAAGCATGATCCAGTTTCGACTTGGAAGGCTGCAACCTGGAGAGCCAGTGGGGAAGCACACATGTACTCCACTCAATTGACATCAGGCCCCTTCATTGATGAAAAATTGTCCTCAGAGAGAGGAAAAACCGCCAAAGATAGGCAAATAAATAATCAATAGACTGGCGGGCATTTCCACCGGGGCGTCCGCATATGTCTGCATATGAATCCTTTTCTCAAGCTGCTACTCCCACGAAGGGCGTTGGGCTGAGCATCTCAATCCTGGCCCTCTCGGCCTTTCTCATCGTAACGACCGAGTTTCTGATCGTGGGCTTGCTGCCTGCGCTTGCCCGAGATCTTGATATTTCAATTTCTGTAGCAGGGCAATTGGTTACCCTTTTTGCCTTCACCGTCATGATCTTCGGCCCGCCCCTGACCGCTGCGCTTTCTCACCTTGATCGAAAGAAATTGTTCATCTCGATCTTGCTGATCTTCGCCATAGCGAACGCCCTGGCGGCAGTGTCCGACAGCTTCTGGCTCCTCTCTGTGGCCCGCGTAGTGCCTGCTTTAGCACTACCAGTTTTCTGGGGAACTGCCAGTGAAACTGCTGGGCAGCTTGTAAGCCCACAGCAATCTGGCCAAGCCATCTCGAAGGTCTACCTGGGTATTTCGGCGGCAATGCTGCTCGGTATTCCGTTGGGCACCATTGTGTCGAATGCGATTGGCTGGAGAGGCGCGTTTTGGTTATTGGCAGGTTTGTCGCTGATCATGGCACTAGCGATGTGGGCGTGCATGCCCACTGTCGCGCGTACCGAGAAAGTGGATTTTTTGAAGCAAGCACGCATCTTTAAAGAAACCTATTTCCTTTCGAATGTGCTCCTCTCGATTGTGGTGTTTACGGCTATGTTCACCGCTTATACCTACCTAGCCGATGTCCTTGAAAGAGTCGCAGGCGTGGCTCCGGAGCATGTCGGATGGTGGCTGATGGCATTTGGCGCAATCGGCCTGATCGGAAACTGGGTCGGTGGAAAGGCCGTCGACAAATCTCCAATCAAAGCAACTGCGCGCTTCCTGATAGTGCTGGCGATTGGCATGGCCGCGATTGTTCCACTCGCACATGCAGGCATGATTTTCTGCGTTGCTCTCGGCCTCTGGGGTATTGCCAATACCGCGCTTTATCCGGTAAGCCAGGTGCGAGTCATGAATTCGGTTTCCCACTCTCAAGCACTGGCGGGCACAACCAACGTATCGGCAGCAAACGCAGGTATCGGCATCGGCGCCATTGTTGGAGGGATGACGATTGCAAGCCTCGGCGTTGAATACCTAGGCTACATGGCATCTGGTGTGGCAGTGATTGCCTTGGCGCTGATACCTATCGTTCGCAAGCTTGCCCCAAAATAATCAGCACACAGCGGTCTTCTGCACCGCCTAGGCTGTTTTCAACGCAGCATGAACAAGTATCAAGGCTTTTCGTACAGAGCCCAGGCGTCTGAACGGAGCAGAATCGTGCATGATTACTGCTCCGTCAGGCGTTCAGCCTAAAAGCGGCTCAGGCGGTTGTGCGCCGTGCGGTGTTAGCCTGGGAAGCAGATAGTCCAGTAGCACGCGAACTTTTGGTTGCCCTTCCCGGCTTTTCAACCAGACCAGATTCATCGGTAAGCCATCGGTGGCTAGATCTGGCAGCACCTCTACGAGCTTTCCTTGGTCAATGTGACGCTGAGTTAGCCACGTCGGTAATTGACCTATACCGTGTCCGGCAAGCACCGCTGCTACTTCGCCTTCGCCATCCCCAACCGCAATGCGGGTGTAGACCGTTCGACGCTCCATTTCGCCCGGTTGACGCCCTTTAAAAAACCAAGGGCTGACGAATCCATCGCTTTGCCCGTATCCAACACAATGATGGTGGTCGAGATCACGCTCGTATTGCGGTGTGCCATGTCGCTCCAGGTACTCCGGGGACGCGCAGAAGATCAGCCGCTGGGCCCCGAAATACTGATGGCCAAGATTCGCTGGCCAGGCATCAGAGCCTCCAATCCGCACGACGATATCGATGCCCTCGTACACAGGGTCAATGAACCGATCAGTGAAAGAAATGTGGGGTTGCAGCATGGGGTGAAGACGGACAAAGTCCATGATCAAGGGGAGAACGTGTAGCCGCCCATAGGAGGCAGGAAGGTCGATCCGCACCCTGCCATGCGGCTCATTACCCTCGGCTGTAATCACATGCTCGACTTCTTCGAGATCTGTCAAAACTGATGTGCACGTCCTGTAGAAGACGATACCGGCCTCGGTAAGAGCCAGCGTCCGGGTCGTGCGGTTGAACAGACGAGTCCCGAGGCGATTCTCCAAACGTGCCACGCTTTTGCTTACGGCCGAGCTTGTGAGACTCAGTCGTTCGGCAGCAGCGGTGAAGCTACCGAAATCAGCTACAGCGACAAAGACATCAATACCTTTCAGTCGCTCAGACGAGTACATCGCAGTCTCCATTATTGAATAGCATTCCAGACACTTCGGAAATAATTGCCCAGATAAGACCAGAATTCTCCAACAGGCTAAATCACAAGCGACGTTTAGTTAAGACATCAGATAAAGCCGCACACGCGTAAGGCTGCTGCAGCCTTCAGGCTCGTCTTTGGCGCCAGCAGTGAACCTTCGTGGCTGTCTGGGCTCAGTTGTCCAGAGCACGTTTGCGACATCGACAAAGGATTGCCATGGGACATGCCTCCTCCACCGCCCTCCCCCAGGTTCGCATCGAACGTGAATTGAGCCTGCGGGCGGTGCTCACCGGCACGGTGCTGGGCATCTTGCTCACGCCCTCGAATGTGTACGCAGGGCTGAAGATCGGCTGGTCATTCAACATGTCGATCATCGCCTTACTGATCGGTTTCGCCCTGTGGCAGGGCCTGGCAGGGCGCCGCGACAACCGCTCCGCGTGGACGTTGCACGAAAGCAACATCAACCAGACCGTGGCGTCAGCCGCCGCCTCCATCATCTCCGGCGGGCTGGTCGCGCCGATCCCCGCCTATACCCTGCTCACCGGACACCAACTGGACCCGCTGCCGATGATGGCCTGGGTGTTCTCGGTGAGCTTCCTGGGCATCTGGATCGCCTGGTACCTGCGCCCCGCCCTGCTCAACGACCATGGCCTGAAGTTTCCCGAAGGCATGGCGACCTTGGAAACGCTGCAGCAGATCTACAACCACGGGCGCGAAGCCATGGCGCGGATCAAGGTGCTATGCAGCGCCGCGCTGCTTTCAGGGCTGGTCAAATGGGTAGACGGGTTCGTCTGGGCGATACCGCGCTGGGCGCCCACGCCGGCGCTCGAGCGCCTGACCTTCACGGTCGACCCTTCGCTGATGCTTATTGGCTTCGGCAGCATCATCGGCATTCGCGTGGGCGTGACGTTGCTGGTCGGCGCCGCACTGGCCTGGGGCGGACTGGCGCCCTGGTTGATCGAACAGGCCCTGGTGGTGCTTGCTCCGAACGCCAGCGGCCCACAGTTCGCCGCGCTGGTGGAATGGCTGTTGTGGCCGGGCGTGAGCCTGATGGTCTGCGCGACGCTGACTTCATTGTTGGTTCGCCTGTTCCAAGTGCCCCGGCGATCGCCCGCTGAACAGCGAACGCCGCGCGCCAGGATGCGTTTTAGCCCATGGCCAGCGTCGGGGCTGCTGCTATCCATGGCGCTGATCATTACCCTGCAGGTGTTGTTGTTCGGCATCGACTGGTGGATGGCGCTGCTGAGCATTCCGTTGGCTGTGTGCCTTGCGGTGGTCGCGGCGCGCGTGGTCGGTGCCACTGGCATCGCACCTATTGGCGCCATCGGCAAACTGTCGCAGCTCAGCTTCGGCCTGATCGCCCCCGGCCAGGTGGCGATCAACCTGATGAGCGCCAACACAGCGGGTGGCGCGGCCGGGCAATCCACCGACCTGATGAACGACTTCAAGGTTGGCCTGGCGATCGGCGCTACGCCGCACAAACAGCTGATTGCTCAGTGCGTCGGTATTTTCATCGGTAGTGTGGTCGGCGTGCTGGTGTATCGAGTGCTGATTCCCGATCCGCAGGCCTTGTTGCTCACCGAGCAGTGGCCGGCACCGGCCGCGGCGACCTGGAAAGCGGTCGCGCAGACGCTGACCCAGGGGCTGGGGGCGCTGTCGCTGGAGTCGCGCTGGGCGATTGCGACAGGGAGTGCTGTTGGCGTACTGCTGGGGGCACTGGACAGCCTGTTGCCGCAACGGGCAGCCCGCTGGCTGCCGAGTACGGCGGCGCTGGGGCTGGCGTTCATCCTGCCTGCATCGATCAGCCTGATGATGGGGTTTGGTGCCGTGGTGACCTGGCTGGTCAGTTGCCGGTGGCCGAGGGTGACGGAGCGGTTTGCGATTACCGCGGCGGCGGGGTTGATTGCCGGTGAGAGCATCATGGGGGTGGCGGCATCGTTCTGGGAGATGCTTCGGGGGTTGTAGATACTGCCTATCACCCCTCGCCCAGCCCGGGCTGGGCTGGTGGGAGCTGGCCTCGCGGCGAATCGGGGTCGGCTACGGCCAATTGCAGCGGTGGCTTTCGCCCCTTTTCAGGCGGTCGGTGCAACATTGGATAGCGGCTATCTGGCGTTCCGACTCATTTGCCGTTCAGCTCACCGCCCTCCTCGACACTCTGCGTACTACCGCGCGCTTCTGTCGACCATTGCGATGATCGTTTCGAACAGTTCCTCCCGCGCCTGCTCGGGTGTGATTTCTCCGGCGGCGGCGGCATGGGACAGGGCCTCGGCCGCACCAAGCATCGCCCGAAGACTCGCGGGGGCGATAGCCCCCCCTCTGGTGAAGGGAGAGAGAGCCGACCGGCACTTGTTCATGAAGATCGCTTCGTATTCGCGCTTGATCTTTTCGAGCTCCGGTGAACTGGCCAATGCCGCGATCACGCCGGGTATCTCGTTGCCCTGGAGAAGCACGCAGTCGACGTAAGACGATGCGATGACCGTCGCCGTACCCGGCAAGGTGGCTTCGCTCGCCTGAAGCGCGGCATCCATGAGTGCGGTCTGGCGTGCATCGAACTCCTGATAGAGCGCTGCCAGCAACCCGGGCCGCGTGCTGAAATGGTCATAAACCACGGGTTTTGTCACACCCGCTTGCTCGGCCAGCCGTCCAAGCGTCAAGGCTTCCGTGCCTTCTTCCCTGACTAGCCGCCAGGCGACGTCCAGCAACTGGCGGTATCTCTCTTCCCTTGACATGCGCCGACGCGGCTGCGGACTGGAACCCTGCTCTCTTGTCTCGATGCTTGACATGGCTATATACCAAAAGTAACTTACTAAGCGTAACTTACCAAGAGTATATAAGGTTCGCCCTCTCGCCCTCAATCAGTAGCAGGTGTTTTCGACATGCACGCACTCATCGTTGTCGCTCATCACGATCCCCAGTCCCTCACCCATAGCCTTGCTGCGCAAGTCGCCGAAGGCTTATCCCTGGCCGATCCCGGCAACTCCTTCGAAATCGCAGACCTATCAGCGCAAGCGTTCGATCCGCGGTTCACTGCGGCTGATCTCGCTGTCCATCACAGGGAAGCACCGCCCCCCGCCGATGTTGCCGCCGAGCAGGCGCGGATCGATCGTGCCGATGCCCTTGTGCTGGTCTATCCCGTCTACTGGTGGTCGATGCCAGCGCTTCTCAAGGGTTGGATCGATCGCGTGTTCGCCAATGGCTGGGCCTTCGATTTCAGTTCGGATGCCAAGCTGGTGAAGAAGCTTCGCCACCTGCGGGTTCATCTTGTCGGCGTCGGCGGCGCGGACGGCGGAACCTATGAGCGGCACGGCTATGCCGATGCCATGAAGACGCAGATTGATCATGGGATCTTCGATTATTGCGGCGCATCTGTCGTCACGTCCGAGCTCCTGCTCGAATCGGAAACGCAAGATCCGACTGATCATATGGACACTGCACGAGCCCTCGGTCGCGAACTTTTCACTGCGTCCAAGTGACGCCCGGTCTGCCCTTCCTGCGCCTCGGCCACCTCGCTCATTGCCTCGCGCGCAAATCTGTCGAGCAGGCGTTATACCGCATCCTGCTGCAGCCATTGCGTCGGGCTTGCGCCCACCTTGCGGCGAAAGGTTCGGGCCAGCGCAGAAGGGCTTTCGTAGCCGACCTCATCGGCGATCAGGGCAATGGGGCGCCCTTCGCGAAGGCGTTTCTGCGTCAGGCTGATGCGCCAGTTCGCCGAGGGGCTTGATGATGAAGTCCGGCAAAGCCAGGGTCAGCGGGTTGTTGGCGCCGCCATCGAAATGCAGGGTGGCGCACACCAATTCCGCTTCATCGGCTTCGGTCGCCAGCAAGTGGTGCTCCTGCGGGCGCACCGCCAGAATCAGGCTGGGTTCGGTCAACTCGATCAGTTGGCCACGCTTGCCCCTGAAGGCCAGACGCCCCGAGCGCAGCAGGTGGGCGTGGCCGACACTGTGCTGCCCATACAGGTGGGTTGTTCCACAGAAGCCACCCTGGTGAAACGTGGACGCGTGCAGGTTGAAGTGCTTGAGCAAAGTCGATAGTCGGTCCATAGCCCGCTCAGGTTTAGACGATCTGTTGCATACCTTCGACGATCTGAAGCCGAAAGGAAAGTCTGCCTCCCTAGTATGGACTCCAGGCGTGATAGACAAGCCGTTTAATCAACCTAGTGGAGAACTACCATGACTCGCATCGCTACTCTCTCGCTGGACCAGGCCCCTACTGGCTCGCGCGCAGCCCTCGAAGGCATTCAAAAAGGTCTCGGCTTCATTCCCAATGCATTCAAGACCCTGGCTCACTCTCCGGTCGCACTCAACGGTACACCTGGGCCTCGCCCAAGCCTTGGGTAAAGGCTCACTGAGCGCCGCCGGGCGTGAAGTCGTTGCCCTCGCCACCTCGCAAATCAACGGTTGCGACTACTGCCTGGCGGCACACACCTTCTTTGGCGGCAAGGCTGGGCTGAGCGATGAGGCCGTCAGGCAAGCCCGAGCCGGCACACTCAGCGCGGTTGCCGCACTGACGCAACAGATCACCGCAAGTCGCGGCCAGTTGAGTGACGAGCAGATCGCTGCTGCGCGTGAGGCGGGCCTTACGGATAGCAAGATCGTGGAGGTAGTGGCGCAGGTCACGCTGTTGACCCTGACCAACTACCTGAACAACATCGCCGCTACCGATATCGACTTTCCGCCATCGGCAAGCTAGGAGGGTAACCACCATGAGCCACGTGACTATCTACACCACCCAGCACTGCCCTTACTGCGTGAACGCCAAGCGACTGCTGTCGAGCAAGGGCATTACCCCTGACGAAATCGACGTTGAACAATCTTGGTCTGGCTTGGCCTTGAGGATGGCGAGGGAAACGAGGGGGTAATCTTGTCGGTTCATATCAAGCTTCTGGTCAGTGGCAAGGAGCAGGCGCGGTACTGCCTGCTTGAATGTGTGCATGAGTTTCATCGGGCGTAGCGCCGGGAATAAACGCTGCACGCCTGGCTGTCCAGCCGCTTCGCCGAACTGGAGCGCGACTGATCAGCGGGAAGCCAGCCACCCTGATCGAAAGCATGCCGGCGCCCCGCTTGCGCGCAATCGAATAATTTCGAGAGATGCTTGACCAGGGAGAACGGTCGTTCTACTCTGGCTACATGGATAAGCCAATGACCGATACACGCGAAAAAATCCTGGCGACTGCCGAGAAGCTGATTTACGAAAACGGGATTCATGCCACGGGCATGGACCTCCTGGTAAAGACCTCGGGCGTAGCACGCAAAAGTATTTATCGCTATTTTGCGAATAAAGACGACGTAGCCGCAGCGGCACTCAATGCACGCGATATACGCTGGATGAAGTGGTTTAGAAGTGAATGCGAAAAAGCGCAAACGCCAGAAGCGCGCATCCTTGGGATATTTGATGTACTCAAGAGTTGGTTCGAGTCTGACGGTTTTCGCGGATGTGCGTTCATCAACACAGCCGGAGAGGTTGGTGACGCAGACGATCCTGTTCGACAGATCGCAAAACTGCATAAACAAAAGCTGCTGGACTACACGCTAGAGCTGACCAGCGAATTAGGTGTCAAAGATCCGGCTGGCTTGGCCAAGCAACTTTTTTTGATGATAGAGGGCACGATAACCGTGGCCCACGTCATGGGTGACTACACCGTTCTCGATAGTGCAAGAGAAATCGCAAAGATATTACTCAAGGACGTACAGCACGCAAGCGCTTGACGTTAAAGCAACACCCACTCAACTTGACCATCCAGAAGATTGGAGGCACCACCATGTCCAACGAACACACGCGTCCGCCACTTCCTCCTTTCACGCGCGAATCGGCGATTGAAAAAGTCCGACTCGCCGAGGATGGCTGGAATACCCGTGAGCCGGAAAAGATTGCACTGGCCTATACGCCGAACACCCAATGGCGTAACCGTACCGAGTTTGCAAACAATCGTGAAGAAGCTCGCGACTTCCTCACTCGCAAGTGGAAGAAAGAGTTGGACTACCGCTTGATCAAAGAGCTCTGGGCCTTCACAGACAACCGCATCGCCGTCCGTTACGCCTATGAGTGGCACGACGATTCGGGCAACTGGTTCCGCTCCTACGGTAACGAAAACTGGGAGTTTGAAGCCGATGGCTTGATGTATCGCCGCTTTGCCTGCATCAACGACATGCCCATCAAGGAAAGCGAGCGCAAGTTCCACTGGCCACTGGGTCGCCGGCCGGATGATCACCCAGGCCTGACTGAACTGGGCCTGTAAGTACTGCTAAACCTGATCCTTTTACATAAAGGATCAGGTTTTTTTCACCGGGTTAATTGCACTGGCGGGCATCGCGTTGCAAGTACGCAGCCTCACGCCTCAAGATCGCTGGATTCTTCTTTAGCCAGCTCAATGAACACTCGCACGGCTGCACTCAGAAAGGCTTCTTTCGCCGCATGAGTACGGCCGTTCGCTGCAGCGTTCTGGCTCCAGCGGGATGGCCAGCAGATCGTCGTGGGCCAATGCAGTTTTGGCAGGCAGTAAAGTCGACAGGTTCGTCCGGCGAACGATTTCAATCACTGCGCCAAGGGCATTGACCTCCATCCGCACTTGCTCGCTCAGTAAGGGGAAGGCCTCGATCAGCGGCCCCACCAGATAGGTCGTGAATGTCGGCTGATGCAACTCAGACCGAGGGCGGACGACGCCGGGCCACACCCAGCCTTTTTGGCTGGGCACTGCCATGTGCTTACGCATATTTCTTAGCCCCGTAAACGCAGATCACAGCACCCAGCGTCACGAAAAGCATGGCCCAGCTGACGTGCTCGTGCAGAAGCACCGCTGCCAGCCCAAGCCCCATGAACGGCTGAAAGAGTTGCAGTTGGCCCACAGCCGCAATCCCACCCTGGACGAGCCCTCGGTACCAGAACACAAACCCGATCAGCATACTGAACAGTGAAACGTAGCCAAAGCTGAACCACGCAGGGGTACTTACCCTGGCAAAGTCATCAGGGGCAGGAAGATTGACCACCGTCAGCAGCAGCATGAACGGCAACGCTACCAGCAATGCCCAGCTGATCACCTGCCATCCCCCCAATGTCCGCGACAGACGCGCGCCTTCGGCATAGCCCAACCCACAGACCGCAACCGCAGCCAACATCAGCAGATCGCCCACCGCCGACGCCTCGCCTCCGTTCATCAAGGCATAGCCAGCGACCAACCCGGCACCTGTCAACGAGAACAGCCAGAACAATGGCCGAGGTCGCTCACCGCCCCGCAAAACGGCAAAGCCTGCGGTACACAATGGCAGGAGCCCGACAAAGACAATGGAATGAGCAGAGCTGATGTGCTGAAGGGCAAATGCTGTCAGTAGCGGGAAACCGATAACAACGCCGAGCGCTGTTACGGCCAAGGGCGACAAGTCCTCCCGTTTGGGTCGAGGCTGGCGTAGCACGATCAGAAAAAGCGCGCCCAGCATGGCGGCAATTGTTGCCCGGGCACAGGTGAGGAACGTCGGTTCGAAGTCGGCCACTGCCACTCGGGTTGCCGGCAACGAACCCGCAAAGATGGCGACGCCTATGAAGCCGTTGATCCACCCGCTTGCTGATTTTTCCATCGGTAAGTCCTCGATAAGCCAAGGCTCAGTACATCACCGACAGGCTCACCCAGGCCATGTACAATCCAATACACTTAAACCAAACTGTTATGCATATGACTCCAGCACAGTTGAGGGCGCGATGAAACGGGACGGAACGCGAATTCGAGCTGTCATGGGTGAAATCCAGTCGCGGATCGCCTCTCGAACCTACACACCGGGCGCGAGAATTCCCTCGGTCCGCGCTATGGCGCAGACCATGCAAGTGTCGGTTTCCACGGTTCTTGAGGCCTATGAAAGGTTGATGGCAGAGGGTGTACTCAACTCTCGCCCTGGCTCTGGCTTCTACGTAGCCGGACCAGTGGCGCCCTTGGTACTCACCGAACTCGGCCCCAGGCTTGATCGTGAAGTGGACCCGCTGTGGATCTCCCGCCAGTCGCTTGAAACCGCTAGCGATGCGTTGAAACCGGGATGCGGGTGGCTACCTCCCTCCTGGATGTTCGAAGCGGGCTTGCGGAAAGCGCTTCGAACCGTTGCCCGTTCTGACACGCTGAAACTGACTGAGTACGCCTCACCGCTTGGGCATCTGCCACTCAGGCAATTCTTGTCACGAAGGCTGACAGGCATCGGGATCGAAGCCCCTCTCGAGCAGATCATGCTCACGGAGTCCGGCACCCACGCCATCGACCTGATCTGCCGTTTTCTGCTGGAACCGGGGGACACCGTGCTGGTCGACGACCCCTGCTATTTCAATTTTCACGCGCTGCTCAAAGCACACAGGGTCAACATCGTAGGCGTACCCTATACGGCGACGGGCCCGGACATCGATGCTTTCGGTGCTGCCCTGCTTACGCATGCTCCCCGGTTGTACATAACAAATGCAGGCATCCACAACCCAACCGGCGCCACCCTGTCCCCGGTCACGGCACACAGGCTGCTGAAGCTGGCCGACAACTCCAGCCTGGTGATTGTAGAGGACGACATCTTCGGGGATTTCGAGAATGCTCCAGCACCACGGCTGTCTGCCTTCGATGGCCTTTCTCGTGTCATCCAGATCGGCAGCTTTTCCAAGACCATCTCCGCGTCGATTCGATGCGGCTACATCGCGGCTCGCACTGACTGGATCGAGAGCCTGGTCGATCTCAAGATTGCGACCACATTCGGGGGTGGCCGCCTGGCCGCGGACATCATCCATCTGGCGATTACCGATAGCGGGTACCGCAAACACATGGAAAGCGTTCGCCTCAGGCTGGCCGAGGCCATGGAGAGAACGGTAGCGAAACTAAGGGCCGTTGGTATCAAACCCTGGATAACGCCCCAGTCAGGCATGTATGTCTGGTGCCAACTCCCTCAAGGCACGGATGCAGCCACGCTGGCCCGGGCCTGCTTGAATGAAGGTGTAGTGCTGGCGCCCGGAAATGCGTTTAGCCAGTCCATGACTGCGGGTGATTTCATCCGTTTCAACGTTGCCCAATCGGCTGATGCCAGAATTTACGACGTGTTGAAACGGGCTCTGAGTGCTTAGTCGCCAGACCAATCCACGTTGTGCAAGGATTCATTGAAACGGGGAATAGCAGGCGCTATAAATCAGGTTTACAGCAGTTCGACAAGGCACATCATGCAGCTGCATTTCCGACCTCTCAGCGACGCCTCCATCGCTGACATCATCGCGCTCAACAACAATCCCGATGTCTTACGCCAAATGCCCTTGGGTCGTCCCGATTTTGACGAAAGCAAATGCAAGGTATGGGTTGCCCAAAAAGAGGCCCAATGGGCACTGAATGGCTATGGCCCCTGGGCATTTTTCGTTGAAGATGAATTCGCCGGCTGGGGCGGCCTGCAGCAGGAAGGCGGTGACGCTGATCTTGCCTTGGTGCTTCATCCAGACTACTGGGGGCTTGGCAAGGTGATTTTCGATGAGATCGTACGGCGCGCGTTCCAGGAGATGGGGCTTGAGTCGATCACCCTACTGCTTCCACCAACCAGAACACGAATCAAGGGTATTCTTCGCCTGGGGTTTCGCCTTGACGGAGAGGTGGATATCGACGGCACGCCCTTCTCGCGCTATCGGCTACTCGCCACTGCAAAACATTGACGTGTTGGCTGGATCGCCGGGGCACGCACCCTGCCCTTTTTGGATTGCGGTATACCCACCCGTCAGCAGCATGACACGGGCGCTATCACAGCGTTGCGCTCTGCTTTACCGGCAGTTGTACACGAAACGTTGTGCCGACTCCGACCTGGCTTGATACGGTTATCTCGCCACCGTGTTTCTTCACAATGCCGTAGGAAAGGGACAGGCCTAGCCCGGTTCCTTGGCCGACGGGCTTGGTGGTGAAGAAAGGGTCGAAGATTTTCCTGATGTTCTCCGGTGCTATCCCTGCGCCTGTATCCGCAACTTCGATGCACACCCAGGTGCCTTGATGAACAGTGCCCAATGTGATGGTCCCCCGCTCAGGGCCCATGGCTTGGGCGGCATTGAGCACAAGGTTCATTATCACTTGGTTGATCTGCGACGGCAGGCATTCGACCGGGGGTAACGGCTGGTACCGTTTTACGACGTCAGCTTTATGTTTCAGTTCGCTCGCGACGATGTTCAGAGTGGAGTCAATGCCCTGCTGCAAATCGGCTAATTGCCACTGCTGAGCGCTGTCAACGCGCGAGAAGTCTTTGAGGTCCTTGACGATATGCGCCACTCGACCGATTCCGTCCTTGGACTCCTTGATGAGGATCGGGATGTCTTCCAGGAGGAATTCCAGTTCAGTCTGCTCACGAAGCCTTTGCAAAGACCCCGTGATTTCGCTTCCGCCGAGCATCCGTTCGGCCTGGCGATAGGCGTCGAGCATCGCCATCAGTTGCTGGAAATACCCTCCCAAAGTACCCAGGTTGGAGGACACAAAACCGATCGGATTGTTGATCTCGTGCGCCACGCCGGCGGCCATCTGCCCCAACGAGGCGAGCTTCTCCGATTGCACCAGTTGGCTTTCCAGCTGCTTGCGCTCCTCGATCTCCTGCTGCAGCGCCTCGCTGGCTTGGGTCAGTTGCTGGGTACGCCGCTCTACCCGCTGTTCGAGCTGGTGCATTTTCAGCGAGGCTCGTTGGGTCATTTCCCATTTGGTCAGCAAGGTGCTGGCCATTTGCTGGACCTCGATATTGTCGAACGGTTTTTTCAGGATCAGCAGGCGATCGTGGGCCTGCAGCCGGTCGAGCAACTCATCCCAGGAATAGTCCGAGTAGGCAGTGCAGACGACTACCTGCAACAGCGGGTCCTCTTCCCACAGGTGCTCAATGGTTTGAGCCCCGTCCCATCCACCTGGCATTCGCATGTCGACGAAGGCTAATGCGTAGGGCTTGCAGGCCTGCAGCGCCCGCTTCAGCAGGCCAACTCCTTCCTCACCGCCATAGGCTGAATCGAGTTCGAATACCGGTCGTTCGTTCTTGACCTGCTCGCCAAACAACAACCCTTCCATCTCGTCCAGCTCAGTGTTCTGCGCTTTGGCCGGGGCAAGGATCTTGCGAAAATCCTCGTGGATTGTCGGCATGTCATCGATCAGCAGGATCCGGCGATTGGTCATGTCACTCATGCAGGCTCCGTCACCGCGATCAGCGGGATCCTCAGGGTAAAGACAGCACCCAGGCCAGGGCCGTCGCTGTGTCCGGTCAGGTGACCATTCATCTCGATGGCGGCCAAGGCGCAACTGTGCAAGCCGAAGCCATGCCCGTCCTTGCGCGTGGTGAAGCCATGGGCAAAGATCTTCTGCAGGTTTTCAGGGGCAATGCCTTCGCCTTCGTCCAGCACGCTCATTTCCAGGAAGCCCCCCTCAACGATGCGCGTCCTGAGGATCATCGTCCGCGGGTCGCTGCCGGGGCCGGACATGGCGTATTTGGCGTTGCTGATCAGGTTGATCAGAATCAGCAACAGCCGATGCCGGTCGCCCATCACCAGAGGCAGATCTGCGAAGTCGCGCACTACCCTCACCTGATGCCGGGTCAACGCGCCTGCGTTCATGCGCAGCGCGTCCTCGACCAGGTCGTTCACCGACAGCGGCTCAGGCACATTTTTAGCGCCGGCATAGGATTGCTGGGTGGCCACCACTTCCTTGATGTGGTCGATGCTCTTGTTCATTCGTTCCAGCTCGATCACCATCTCCTTCTGCTCATCGGCGATCGCCTCGGTCAACTGGTTGAGGTAGCCGGGAAGCAACCGGCCTCTGGGATCCTCGTCGAGAAACCGACCGATGTCTGTGGCATGCTCGCGGAACAGTTGCATGGCTTTGCCCAAGCCCTGGGTTTTGCTGCTGCGCAACCTTCGAGCGATGAGATCAGAGGATGTGTTCACGCTGTTGAGCACATTGCCCACGTTGTGCAACACATTGGTGGCGATCTCCGCCATACCAGCCTGGCGCGCGGCGTTGAACAGCTCGCTCTGAGCGTTCCTGAGTTCCAGGGTGCGTTCCTCGACTCGCTGCTCCAGGACGTCATTGGCGCTCTGCAATGCGTTGTTGACCCGTCTCACCTCGGCGAAGCTGCGCACCAGCAGCGCAGCCAGGCAGATGACCGAAAACATCAGCAGGCCCGATAGCCATAGCGTGTAGAGATGGTATTTACGGTTGATCTTTTCGAACTGTTGTTGATCCCTGTCCAGGAGGCTGGTGATCGTATCCAGGCGTTCGGCAACCGGAATCGCCTCGATCTGCTCGAGCAGGCGGTTGACGACAGGTTGCTCGCGCAGGATCAACGCCACGTGATTGCTCAACAGATTGAGGGGCGTCTGGAATTCTTTGGGCAGGTTCTCCGCGTTAACAGCCAAGTTGCCTAACCCCACCTCTATCTCGGCAGCCCTTTCCACAGAGGTAACCTGCGCGAACTCCAGGGCACTTAGCAAGAGGTCATAAGTGTCAGTGACGAATACGTGTACCTCCTGCCGATTCGGGGCCAGCATGGTGTTGATCTGGGCCTGAATACCGTCCTCGGCTGTGGGTAGAAATGCCAACGAATTTCGCAGCAAGGCATTGTGCGACTTGAATTGCTCCACGAGCCGAGCCTTTTCCCCGAACGCAGAAAGAAAACCGTCATGGGCATCGCGCCACTGGTTTGAGTCATCACGCCCTTGCTCGGCTTCCCGACGGTCGAACCGTGCCCACAGCCGCTTCATCTCCTTGAGAGGGATCACAAGTGGATCGTAGTTATGGGAGACGGCTACCCGGGCCTTGAGCACCTCGTTTTCCCATACAGCATCCTGTTGCTTGAGCTGACGGATGAGATCTCGGGATTCGTTGTAGGTCTGGGTCTGCTCTGACCCGGAATTCAGGTACAAGTACAGCAGCATCGACGCCAGTACAAGGACCAACCCACTGAATAGAATCAGGCTTGTGCGCCGAGAAATCACCCTCATGGCTGACCCGCCTTTTCAGCAGTGAGGGTCTTGAGGAACAGCATGATGAGCCTGCGGTCCTCATCGCTTGGGATTCGTCCAAGCTGATACTGGAACATCACGTCGATCGCACGCTCCAGCGTAGGCGCCGAGCCATCGTGGAAATAGGGCGCGGTCATCGCCACATTGCGCAGGCTCGGCACTTTGAACACACCCCGGTCGGCCTCCTCTCCGGTCACGTTGAAGCGGCCCTGATCCGCCTCGGTGGGGTTGCCGCGGTCCGCGATGTAGTCGCCGAACACGCCAAACTTCTGGAACATGTTGCCCCCAATATTCACCCCTTGGTGGCAGGCGATGCAGCCATAGTCCTTGAAGCGCTGGTAGCCGTATTTTTCCTCCAGGGTGAGCGCCTCGGTATCGCCCTGCAGGTAACGATCGAAGCGTGCGCCTGGGGTAAGAAGCGTCCTTTCGTAATCGGCCAACGCGCTGAGGATGTTGTCCTTTGTCACCGCGTCCGGGTAGGCATCCTTGAACGCCTGACGGTAACGCACGTCTGCGGCGATGCGCTGCTTGATCACCCGCCAGTCTCCGCCCATCTCGTGAGCGCTGGTGATCACCGCATCCCCCTGCTCCTCGAGCGACTCGACCCGGCCATTCCAGAACTGTCGGAAATTAAGGCTGGCATTGAGTACCGTTGGCGTATTGAGCGCAAGCGGCTGGCCATCAGCACCGATGGAAAACGCCCGGTCATCGGCCCCGTACTTGTCCAGACGGTGACAGCTGGCACAGGACAGTGTGCTGTTGAGCGACAACCGTGGATCGTTGAACAACTGGCGCCCCAGTTCCACACGCTCGGGTGCCAGCGTGGGTATCGGAGGCAGCGGCTTGAGCGGCTCGTCCAGCGGCTCGGCCCCGCTGCCCGCACTCAGGACCAGTAGCACCCACAGGCTCAGACAACGTCGCAAGCGCTGCAGGTGAAGATCGGAACGATAACGACAGATTATGTGCACGGACATCCGGGAGAATCCTTTTTCCCTGGGCTGACGGATATGCAGATGGGTGGTGCCCTGCCGTCAGGTTAGATGCCTTCCAGACAATTCGCCTGCCACACGCCACACCATGCCCCGACACCTGTCGCGGCAAAATGAACTAGCCTTTGACCTAAGCGCTCGTTGAGCTCGAGTGCCTCCATCGATCGACCAGGTGAGGCCTGCCATGGACGTGCAACAGCCCCCGAATTCACCCTATCGGCCGACCGTGTTGCTAGTAGACGATGAGGAGTCGATCCTTAGCAGTCTGCGTCGGCTATTGCGTGGCCAACCCTATGACGTGAAGCTGGCGACCAGCGGCGAACAGGCACTGGCGCAAATGGCCGAGGGCCCGGTAGACCTGGTGATGAGCGATGCGCGCATGCCAGGTATGGACGGCGCCACCTTGTTGGCGCAGATCAATCAGCATCACCCATCGACCGTCAGGATCTTGCTGACCGGCTATGCCGATCCGAGCGCAATCATCAAGGCCGTCAATGACGGTCAGATCCACCGTTACATCAGCAAGCCCTGGAACGACGACGAGATGTTGCTGACCTTACGCCAGGCCCTGGAGCACCAGCATTCCGAACGCGAGCGCCAACGCCTGGAGCTGCTGGCACGTCGGCAGAACGCCCAGTTGAGGCGCCTCAATAACGACCTGGAGAAACGCGTTGCAGCCCGTACCGCGGAGCTGCAGCAGACCGCTGACATGCTCGATCTGGCCTACGAAGAGCTTAAACACAGCTATGTTACCGGGACTGAGGTGTTCTCGATGTTGGCTAATCTGCGGCTGCCTCCAGCCAAGCAGACCAATCGGCAGATCATCGAACTGGTGCGTTGCTACTGTAGGGCCCACGCCTTGGACGAGGCGATAAGCCGCGATCTGGCCATGGCTGCGGCGCTGTACAACATAGGCAAATTGAGTTGGCCGGATAGCATGATCGTTGCCCCTTCGGACCAGCTGATGCACAGCGACCGCGACCGGTATCGCGACTATCCACGCCAAAGTGAAGCGCTGCTGATGACCCTTGAGCCCATGAAAGATGCCGCGCGCCTGATCCTGCATCACCAGGAGCACTGGGACGGCAGCGGTTTCCCCGACCGGCTCAAGGGTGAAGCCATCCCGCTCGGCGCCCGCTTGCTCAAGCTGGCAGTGGACTTCGTTGAGCTGCAACGGGGTTTGATTCTTGAACGGCAGATGAACAGTGACGAGGCCTTGCTCTACCTGCGCAAGTACGCCGGCCGGTTGTATGACCCGGCACTACTGGAGGATTTCGTCCAGGTTTGCGCGTCGTTCCACAGCGATCTCACCTTGGTGGACCCTGAAGTCCAGGTGTGTACCACGCGTGACCTGGCGCCGGGAATGGTGCTTGCGCGCAACCTCAACGCCGACAACGGCATGTTGCTGCTTAACGCTGGAAAGGTTTTGAGCGCCGCGCTGGTGGAAAAACTGGTGGCCTTTGAATCGATGGAGGGTGGCAAGTACTGCATTTTTGTTCGGGTTCCCGCGAACGACCCTATAACATCTGGAAAATCAGACTTGGCGCCGTGCTGAATGGAGATGGGGCGGTCATTCAACCCTTCACCACCAGGACTGCGCGTACAGCATGCCGTCGCCCTCCTCCACACCGGCGATACACCCAAGCGCTATGCTTGCTCTGGCAGGAGGGCTGCGCATGTGTGGAAGGTTGAGTCAGTACCGAGGCATACACGATTTTGTCGAAACCCTGAGCCTGCCAGAGGCCTGGCGGAACAACGTCGGCGACCAGCCACTTGGCCGGTACAACGTCGCGCCGACCACGCTGGTGGCAGTGCTGCGAATGGATGAAGCAGGCCCGCGGGCGGACCTGGTGAGATGGGGCTGGCGGCCACATTGGGCGACCGACCGTGCTGCGCCGATCAACGCCAGGGTCGAAAAGGTGGCACACGGCCGCTTCTTCCGGGCGATCTGGCCGCACCGAGGCATAACGCCGATCGACGGCTGGTATGAATGGGTCGATGAAGGCGGACCGAAGAAACAGCCGTACTACATCCGACGCCGGGACGGGCGCCCTTCCCTTTGCGCCAGCATCGGCCAGTTCGCTGGCGGCGAGCATGATGGGTTCGTCATCATTACGGCCGATGCCCAAGGCGGAATGGTTGATGTGCACGACCGCAGGCCAGTGGTTTTGGCCCCGGACCTTGCGCGTGAGTGGATGGAAACCGCGACGCCGGGCGAACAGGCCGAGCAGATGGCGCTCAACCTGGGCGAGCCAGCCGAGGCCTTCGAGTGGTATCGAGTGAGCACCGCCATTGGCAATGTGCGCAACCAAGGCGCCGAGCTGGTGAAGCCGCTTCAGTGACGCGGTAGTAGACCCTTCCCAGGCTGTGTGAACAATCAAGCAGCACATGGAACCGCCTTGAGATCCCCCATTAACTCTGCTGAAAATTTGATAATGCTCGGGCTTGTGAATACGGACTGACGGCGAGTTGAGTGGCAGCTCTTGGTCGAATGGGCCCCTGGCGAGCGGCCGCTCTGGGTCGAAATCGGTAACTTGCGACTGGCAGCTTTCGACCCATAGCCGTCGTTCGGGACAGGCGGCAACCGGCCAGAAGCAGACGACCAACGCCGCGCGCCCGACTTTTACGCTCACGCAACCGCCGCGGAGCAGCGGCGGCTGCACAAGTCCATCAGACGGCCAAGTGCGTCTTGAAGAACGGTACGATCTTTTCCAGCGCCTTCGCGGTGGCTTCCGGCCGATCATACAACTCGTAGTGTGAGGTATCCGGCAGCACGAGCAGTTCCTTGGCTTTCGATGCCGCGCGGCCGTAAATTTCCTGGCCGTCGCGATAGGCGCCGAAACCGCCGGGTCTGTCGCCGATCACGACTAGCAACGGCTGGGTCAGCAACACTTCGGCAAGGTGGAACGCATCCCAATCCACTGCGGCCGCTCGACGCGAGAATAAAAAGCTCGTCAGTCCGTGAGCGGCTTGGCCCCGCGACGTCTTGTAGTAATCGGTGGCTTCCAGGACATCAATGTCCGTGACACCTGCCTGCTTGGCCGCGTCCACCGAAGGCGGCAGCACGTCATCCACACGCAACCTGCTGCCACGCGCTTCGATGGTTCTCTGCTGGGCGATAGCCTCCAGCGTACCGACAGGATCATAGCCACCGAAGCCCTCGCGGCTCATTCGTCCGAAATTGACTCCGGTAATCGAAACCACCGCCTTTATCCGGCGTTCGGATTTCGCCGCGCTGATGGAATAGCCGCCACCACCGCACACGCCCAGCACGCCGATGCGATCGGCATCCACGTAGGGCAGCGTGACCAGGTAATCGATCACTTGGCGGAAGTCCTCCACGCGCTGGCCCGGATCTTCGATGAGGCGTGGCTCGCCGCCGCTCGCGCCCTGGTAGCTGGCATCGAAGGCGATCACCACGAAGCCCTCCTTCGCCAGCGCGGCGCCGTACACGTTCCCCGAAGTCTGCTCCTTGCAACTGCCGATGGGGTGCGCGCTAATGATGGCCGGATACGGTTTTGTCTTGTCAAAACCCGGTGGGAAATGGATGTTCGCGGCGATGCCCCAGGTCATGCCCGGATTGCGGATGTTGACGGTTTCAATGGCGGTGGCCATGGCTGACTCCTCGTAGAGTTGTCGATGGATTCGTGATTTCACGCGCTCGGCGGTTGTAGGCGTGACGCATACGATAGAACTTGGCTAATCTGTTGATAATCCGTCAGAATACGAATTCCATCATTAGGCTGGCTAATCAATGGACGGGCGTCGACTGCAAGACCTAGTGGCCTTCCTTGCCGTGGCCGAGGAGGCCAGCTTCACTCGCGCCGCGGCGCGTCTGGGCATCTCGCAATCGGCGCTGAGCCAGGTCATCCGAGGGCTGGAGGAACGACTTGGCCTGCGGCTGTTCGCGCGCACCACGCGTAGCGTTTCGCCCACCCCGGCCGGCGAACGGCTTCTGGCGCTGATCGGCCCGTCGATGGGGCAGATCGAGTCCGGGCTGGAGGAGATCACTGCACTGCGAGACAAGCCCGCCGGGACGATCCGCCTGACCGCGGACGAGTACGCGGTGCACAGCGTGCTGCAACCGGCGATTGCGCGCTTCCTGCCGGAGTACCCGGACATTCGCATCGAACTGACCATCGACTATGGCCTTACCGACATCGTCAGCGGACGCTTTGATGCCGGCGTTCGCCGCGGCGGCCTGGTGGCGAAGGACATGATCGCGGTGCGGATCAGTGGGCCGCATCCGATGGCTGTGGTCGGTGCACCGGCCTATTTTGCCCGGAGGCCGCCGCCCAGGCATCCGCACGACCTCACCGAGCATTCATGTATCAACCTGCGCTTGCCCACACACGGCGAACACTTCGCCTGGTTGTTCACCAAGGCGGGAAAAGAGCAGCGCGTGAAAGTGGAAGGTTCATTGGTCACGAACAGCATCGCCTCCGTACGTGATGCTGCGCTGGCTGGACTCGGCCTGGCCTACCTACCGCAGGCGTACTTCCGCGAATCGCTGGCGTCTGGAGATCTGGTCGAAGTTCTAGGGAGCTGGCGCAAGACCTTCGAGCCTTACCATCTCTATTACCCAAGCCGCCGCCACGCTTCGCCTGCGTTCTCATTACTGGTCGATGCGTTGCGCCACACGGAATAGCGGCCATTTGCGGTGTCTGCTCAGTTGTTAGCGAGCGTCCGTTGTCACGGGGCAAGCCCAATCTTACCTATGCGATCTTGATGATCACGGCCGTTCTCTTTTACTCCAGCATGGGTGCCGACCCGCTGTACACAGGTCTTGGGTACCTCGTCGCAGTGCCCACCGTGACGCTTATACCTGGCTTGATCCTGCGAGCGCCTCCTCTGTTTCTCACAGGAACGACAGTCACAGCCATCGCCACGCTGTTGATCTTTATGAAAATCATGTCCAGCCTGGACCACACCGAAGGAATGTTGGCGCTTGGACACATGTTTTCCGTGCCCGGCATGTTGACTGGTGCAGGCGTGTCAGCCTGGCTGTTGAGGTATCGCGTGAAAACACGCTTGCCATGGATCGTCGCAGGCATTGGTGTTCTAGGTGCCGCCTTGGGATTCATGGTCGCCCAGATGGTTGTATGCAATACCCTGATGTACTGCGGTGCGCTGTCGCTTGGGGTTTAATGCTTGAGCAACCCTAATGATGTCCAATATAAATACTGGTGACAGGCACCTATCGATCCACTCTGGACGTTCATCCAACCAATTCAAGCCACGGCCAGCGCGCCTGGTAGCTGGCAGCTTTCGCCCGGAATAAGTCTGGACGTGGATTCAACTCGTTCATCTTGAGCCAGTTGTTCAAGAGGTCGTTCAGGCCATGGGTGCTGTAGAGCTTACCCGTACAAGCGTCAATGCCTAGGCAGGTCGAGCGAATCAGATAGCGGTCGATACCATCTGTTACTTTTTTCAGCGGTGAATAGGTGCCGCCGAATTTCCGTTCGTACCACAAATGCACGCGGGCCTGATTGCGTATCTCGACATTAACGCCCAAGTGCGAGAACGCCTGATGAGCCTGGGCTATAACCCGGTTTTCCGCTTCCCAAGACAAGTCATCGTCGAAGTAGGCGATGTCATAGTCCTTGATACCCCACTCGGGAGGTTGTCCCGAGCGGTGATTCCAGAACGTCTGGAACAAAGCACCTGCGACCAGCATGGAATGAGGGATACCGAGCGTTGGCAGGATCTCCAAAAGCTCTCGGGTTATTGGGTTCTGACGGATGATCTCAAGTAGCGGCTCATCGGTGAGTGAATGCATGGGTGCCGTCCTTGGTGCATTTACAGAGGGCTGAGCCTACCTGAACGGCATCGAAACCGGTGAATCGCCCGTAGTTTCGTAGACGCCTCGATCGGCGCAATGGGGCGATAGCGGCTTTCTCAGCAAGCTCTGCTCACAAGGCTGCTGGGAAATTAAGCTAAGCTACCGTACCCCTAATGATGTTCAATATAGACACTGTTGACAGGCACCTATCGACCCATAGCGAACGTTTGAATGCTCGGTGATTGCTTCGGTGCTTTTCAATGAGCATCATCGGGGTTCGACAAGGAGACGTCTCTATGCCCAAACCAGTGCTGCATCTCATCTCAGGAAAAATTGCATCCGGTAAGTCAACGCTAGCCAAAAGCTTGGCAGTTGAAGGATCGACGGTTCTGCTGAGTGAGGATCATTGGCTCTCACGGCTATACCCTGAACAGATCAAGTCAGTAAACGACTATGTGCGTCTTGCGCACCAGGTTCGGCAGGTGCTGGGCCCGCTCGTCATCGATATCCTTCGGGCTGGAGTGACTGTCGTTTTGGATTTTCCTGCAAATACTCCTCAAGATCGACTATGGCTGCGCAACCTGGCTGACGCAGCCGAGGTTTCACATTGCGTCCACTACATCGAGGTGGACGATGACACCTGTCGAGACAGGTTGCATCTTCGCAACCACCGTGGTGAGCATGAGTTCGCGGCGACTGACGCGGAGTTCGATCTGATCACTAGCTACTTTCGAGCGCCACATAAGGATGAAGGGCTTCAGATTAAAATTCACCGACATTGACGATCTCTAGTGCGGATTTGGGCCGCTACCGACCCAGAGCGCACCATCACCTTCGTCTATTAGCGACCTCAAGCAACGCCGCAACAATGAACGGCCCCTTTTTCTCCAGATACTCAGCCATACCGCCGATATTGGTGGCTTCCAGTTCAATCTTGAGGTCTTGATATCGCTTCCGAAGGGAGGCGTCGTTCCTGAGCAGATCTCTGAACGTCAGCATCTGGATGACTGAGTGGTGACCACGGCTGCAAATGTGAATCTTGTGGGTCCGCAGCCCGCCAACATTGCGGCGGTAAAAGTGGTGCCCTTCCGACAGGTCACTGCCGCGCACATAACCCAGCGTCAGCAACACCTCGTCTCGCGCTACCTCATTGCGATGCTCTGAAACCTCGACCAGCACATCGATCTCAGGCTTGGCTGCAAGTTGCGGTACAGCCGTGCTGCCTACATGGTGAATGGCGAGAAGCTCATCGCCGAATACCGAGGCGAGCAGCACTTTGACCGCCTCATACCGTTGCGGCCATGCGGAATCGTAAGCCGTGATCTTGCTGGTCAGTGCCATGGGGGCCTCCTTGGGCAAGTGAAAATGTCCTGATGCGCCTACACGGCAGGCGCCTGCCGCCACTCAAGCGCGATCTGGCATCTAATGACCTTGCACAACCTGATCAGGCTGCGTGCCCATATTCGCGAGAAAAACATCGGTATCCCGATTGGTTCGTAGGCAGACCACGCGACAGCCCGACGGGGCCGTCGCCACGAATCGCTTTATCGCCTCCCGAGACGAGGTTTTCGTCCGCCACATGAACCTGAAAAACTCCGGCAGGTTGGCCAGCAACTCCGGACAGTTGTCCGGCAAGTCAGGCCGGGATCGACCGCGGTTCAACACCGTTCTGAGGAGCACGCGCCAGAATCGAAGCGGAGCCGAGCGATCAATCCATATCAACATGTCAGCGCGGGCCAGCCGGTTGTTCCATGTGGTCGAATGCCCGCCTTCGAAGATCCAGCGCTCACGGGCCTCGACCTCATGACAAAGACGCGTCTTCTCGTCCCGGCTCCGCTCGACCCACCCTGGCTGCCAATGAATCGTGTCGATATGCACGACCGGCAAGCCTGTACGTTCACCGAGCTTGCGCGCCAGGGTACTTTTCCCAGCCCCTGGCTGACCAATGATCATCACCCGCTGCATTCAAGCTCCCTCTCGCCATGCCTGCTGAATTTTGGGCGCGCGATTCTACGGCAATGGGCGACGCGGTCAACTGCAAGCGCACTCATGCTCTGGGCGTCCTTCGCAAGTCGGCAGCTAATCACTGCTCAAGTGGTGTAACTCATCATGGCGCTGGCCACTGAGTTCGCCGTTTGGGTGATCACGGCCGACAGCTTGGCTTTAGGATTATCCCTGACCGCCTCGAAAGCCTCCAATTGCATGTAGCGTCTTTGCATGCGTCACGCGTCGTTCTGCACGCGGATCGCCGCAGAGAGACTGCCTGGGGCCTGGTAGTCGGCCCTGTCAGCCGCAATTGAGCATGAAGGCCGTTGGTGTCACCAAAAGTCGGTATGGCGTTGGCAAGGGATACGGAAAACGATGGTTCAGAGGACTGATGGGGGGTCATCCCACTGCTCGTAGATACGTTCAAAATCTGGTTGCATGAGTTCGACCCATACCCCCACGCTATAGGGCTCATCACGCTGCAATACGGGAAGAGGTAGCGTTGCCCGGACAAAGAGTCGTTCGGCGGAAAACAAGCTCAATGTCATCGCTGGCGTGTTCCTTTCCCCACCCATTGCAGATCATCTTAAAAGCTCCTGTTGCTTCTACCGGTTTACTGCCTTGTACAACGTTAGGTACAATGGCTGCGGTTGCCAGCGACGGCTGGATCCATCTGGACACCTGTGGCCCGTGGCTACTGGAATGACGATTCTGATCCAGATGAGAGAACACTGTGAGTCACTACGGAGCCGCTGTGCGGGCCGACTGGCTTCACTTTCTTAGAACTTTGGGCGTCGCCTGTGGCGGTCCAAAGAGCAACCCTTACCCGGGCAGAGCCCGGAGGATGGACAAATGCACGTACTGACGTTTAGCCAGGCTCGCGCCGAACTGAAGCAGACAATGGATGATGTTTGCCGGGACCATGAGCCCGCCGTAATCACGCGACAGCGTGGCGAACCCGTAGTGATGATGTCCCTGGAGGACTACAACGGGATGAACGAGACCATTCACCTGTTGGGATCGTCAAAAAACGCTTCGCGCTTGCGCTCATCCATCGCTCAGCTCCGGGACGGCCAGGCCTTGACGAAGGAACTGGACCTCAATGAGCAAGAACCAGAAGCAGCGGAACAAGGATGAAGCCCGCGACAAGGTAAGCGTGAAGTTCACCAAAGAGGGCTGGGAGGATTACTGTCACTGGCAGAATGCTGACCTCACCATACTTGGCAACGTCAACCGCCTGATTGACGTGTGTCTGCGCACCCCCTTCACGGGTATTGGCAAGCCTGAGCCGCTGAAAGGCGATTTATCTGGCTTGTGGTCCCGCCGCATCACCCGTGAGCACCGTCTGGTCTACTTCTTCGAGGCCGGTATGCTCACCGTTCTGCAATGCCGCTACCACTACGACGACTAAAGCACCGTACTGTGCTGTGCGCGAGCTGCCTCCACCCCTGTTAAAGGGGCGGTCGGTAAACGAAATCACACGCGCGGTCGTTTGGCGCTGGGTGTCCAGTTCTACGGGATCGGCGATCCGCACGTTCACGCAGAGGCGCACTACCGCGCTGCACGGGAATCGCCGTTCGTCTTGCCGCCCGGTAAGAATGGGGAGCACGTCAAGCAGACGTCGGACCTGCACCACCAGTGGCGGCCAATCCTGAAAGGTTTGGGCATCAGGTACCGCCCCCGTATAACTGCCGCCACACCTATGCGACAATATGCTCAATGTCTGGTCTCAACCCCGCATTTATCGCCCAACAGCTCGGGCATAGCGTGCAGATGCTCTTATCGACTTATGCGCGCTGGATTAACTCGTCCAACGACTGGCAGGAGCTGGAAAAGCTTCAAATTGGTCCGAAATTGGTCCGTAGCTGCGAAGAAGCCACGTAAGTTATTGATAGGTAAGCTCCTTGATCTCCACCGCTAACATCACCATGCAGTTCGGCTCCAAGCCGCTGTTCGAAAACGTTTCCGTCAAATTCAACAATGGCAACCGCTACGGCCTGATCGGCGCCAATGGTTGCGGCAAGTCGACCTTCATGAAAATCCTCGGCGGCGATCTGGAGCCGTCCGCGGGCCAGGTCATGCTCGAGCCGAATACCCGCCTGGGCAAGCTGCGCCAGGACCAGTTCGCCTACGAGGAATTCACCGTGATCGACACGGTGATCATGGGCCACGGGCAGCTGTGGAAAGTCAAAGCCGAGCGTGACCGTATCTACTCGCTGCCGGAAATGACCGAAGAAGACGGCATGGCCGTCGCCGAGCTGGAAACCGAATTCGCCGAAATGGACGGCTACACCGCCGAGTCCCGTGCCGGTGAACTGCTGCTGGGCCTGGGTATTCCGCTGGACCAGCACTTCGGCCCGATGAGCGAAGTGGCACCGGGCTGGAAGCTGCGTGTCCTGCTGGCCCAGGCGCTGTTCTCGGACCCGGACGTGCTGCTGCTCGACGAACCGACCAACCACCTGGACATCAACACCATCCGCTGGCTGGAAACGATCCTCACGGCGCGTAACAGCACCATGATCATCATTTCCCACGACCGGCACTTCCTCAACAGCGTCTGCACCCACATGGCTGACCTGGATTACGGTGAGCTGCGCCTGTTCCCGGGCAACTATGACGAGTACATGACCGCAGCCACCCAGTCGCGTGAGCAACTGCTGTCGGACAACGCCAAGAAGAAAGCCCAGATCGCCGAGCTGCAGACCTTTGTCAGCCGCTTCTCGGCCAACGCCTCCAAAGCCAAGCAGGCCACTTCACGTGCCAAGCAGATCGACAAGATCCAGCTGGCCGAGGTCAAGCCGTCCAGCCGCGTCAGCCCGTTCATTCGCTTCGAACAGACGAAAAAACTGCACCGCCAGGCCGTGGTCGTCGAGAAAATGGCCAAAGCCTTCGACGACAAGGTGCTGTTCAAGAACTTCGACATCACCGTCGAAGCGGGCGAGCGCGTTGCGATCATCGGCCCCAACGGTATCGGCAAGACCACCCTGCTGCGCACCCTGGTCGGCGAGATGACCCCGGATGCCGGCTCGGTAAAGTGGACCGACAGCGCCGAAGTGGGCTACTACGCCCAGGACCACGCCCACGACTTCGAAGACGACATGAGCCTGTTCGACTGGATGGGCCAGTGGACCTCTGGCGAGCAAGTGATCCGCGGCACCCTGGGGCGCATGCTGTTCTCCAACGACGAGATCCTCAAGTCGGTGAAGGTGATTTCCGGTGGTGAGCAAGGTCGCATGCTGTTCGGCAAGCTGATCCTGCAGAAGCCGAACGTGCTGGTGATGGACGAGCCGACCAACCACCTGGACATGGAATCGATCGAAGCGCTGAACCTGGCGCTGGAAAACTACCCGGGTACCCTGCTGTTCGTCAGCCACGACCGCGAGTTCGTGTCGTCGCTGGCCACGCGCATCATCGAGCTGTCGGCCGATGGTGTGGTGGACTTCAGCGGTACCTACGATGACTACCTGCGTAGCCAGGGTGTGCTGGTCTGATTGAAGGCCAAGGTTTGGCCACCTTGTGTGGCCAGGCTTCTTCGCGGGCTCGCCCGCGAAGCCCCCTCCCACCGACTGCCACGACCCGACGAATAATTCGTTAGCCTGCTTTCTTTTCCTTCGCGCAGCGGCCATGATGGGTTCACGCCCAACCGCCCGCCCGCGAAAGAGCCCATGACCGCGCAACAACCTGCCCCCGCCAGCAACACGCTGCACATCACCCTGCAGATCCTGTCGATCGTTTTCTATACCTTCATTGCCTTCCTCTGCATCGGCCTGCCGATTGCGGTACTGCCCGGCTATGTGCACGACCAACTCGGCTTTGGCGCAGTAATCGCCGGTGTAACGATTGGCCTGCAGTACCTGGCCACGCTGCTGAGCCGCCCGTTTGCAGGGAGGGTGGCGGACACCTTGGGAGGGAAACAGGCCATCCGCTTTGGCCTGCTTGGGATTGCCGGTTGTGGGGTGTTGACGTTGCTGTCAGCCTGGACCCTCACCTTACCGCTGCTGAGCCTGGCACTGCTGCTCGGTGGACGTTTGCTGCTGGGCGTCGCCCAAGGGCTGATCGGCGTGGCCACCTTGAGCTGGGGCATCAGCCAGGTCGGCCCCGAGCACACTGCCAGGGTGATCTCGTGGAACGGTATCGCCTCCTATGGCGCGATCGCCATCGGAGCGCCAATGGGCGTCCTGGCCGTGGACGGGCTGGACTTCAGTGTGCTGGGGCCGGCTTTGCTGGTGCTGGCGACCCTTGCCCTGCTGGTGCTTCGCAAGCGCCCCGACGTGGTCGTGGTACGCGGCGAGCGCCTGCCCTTCTGGTCGGCGTTCGGCCGGGTTGCCCCGTGCGGCCTGGGTTTGACCCTGGCCTCGATCGGTTACGGCACCCTGACCACCTTCGTCACCTTGTATTATCTCGAGCGCGGCTGGGCCGGCGCGGCCTGGTGCCTGAGTGCATTTGGCGTGTGCTTCATCATCTCGCGGCTGCTGTTCGTCAACGCGGTCAACCGCTTTGGCGGCTACAACGTGGCGGTCGCCTGCATGGCCACCGAAGTGCTCGGCCTGAGCCTTCTGTGGCTGGCGCCCTCGCCGCCCTGGGCGCTGGTTGGCGCCGGGCTGACCGGTTTCGGGCTGTCGCTGGTGTACCCGGCATTGGGCGTGGAGGCGATCAGGCAAGTCCCCAGCAGCAGCCGCGGCGCAGGGCTGGGCGCCTATGCAGTGTTCTTCGACATGGCCTTGGCCATTGCCGGCCCGGTGATGGGGGCCGTCGCTGTACACCTGGGGTATGCCTCGATCTTCTGCGTGGCTGCCCTGCTCGCCTTGGTCGGGGTCGGCCTAACGTTGCTGCTGGCGCGGCGCGCTCGTCACAGCTGAACATTGAGCCGGTTCTGCACCCTGTGCATTTGCGCATTGTGTCGAACCCGTGGCATAGATGCAGGTCCACGTGTTTACGTGACCGTTTTCGCGCCATTGAAGGAGATTCATGCATGAGCAAGCCTGCCTACGTGCCACCCAAAGTCTGGCGCAACGACGCAGCCTCCGGCGGCCAGTTCGCCAGCATCAACCGCCCGGTAGCCGGCCCGACTCACGACAAGGACCTGCCGCTGGGCGAGCACCCGCTGCAGCTGTATTCCCTGGCCACGCCCAATGGCGTCAAGGTCACCATTGCCCTTGAAGAGCTGCTTGCCCTGGGCCACGCCGGTGCCGAATACGATGCCTGGCTGATCCGCATCGGCGAGGGTGATCAGTTTTCCAGTGGCTTCGTCCAGGTCAACCCCAACTCGAAGATTCCTGCCCTGCTCGACCGTAGCGTGGAGCCGCCGGTGCGGGTGTTCGAATCAGGTTCGATCCTGCTGTACCTGGCAGAAAAGTTCGGTGCTTTGCTGCCAGAATCGCCGGCTGCGCGCACCGAAAGCCTGAACTGGTTGTTCTGGCAGATGGGTGCGGCGCCTTACCTGGGCGGTGGCTTTGGCCACTTCTACGTGTATGCACCGGAAAAGTTCGAGTACGCCATCAACCGCTTCACCATGGAGGCCAAACGTCAGCTGGACGTACTTGATCGTCGCTTGGCCGAAAGCCGTTATCTGGGCGGCGAGGAATACAGTATTGCCGATATTGCCGTGTGGCCGTGGTATGGCCAGCTGGTACGCGGCAACCTGTATGACGCCGCGCAGTTCCTGGCGGTTGACGAGTACCCGAACGTACAGCGCTGGGCCGAGGAAATTGCCCTGCGCCCTGCGGTGCAGCGCGGTACACGGGTGAACCGTACCTGGGGAGATGAAGACAGCCAGGTGCCGGAGCGCCATAGCGCCGCAGACCTGGCAGGTTGACGCAGACCATGTGGGAGCGGCCCTTTGGCAACAAAAGGCCGCCCCAACAAAGGGCCGCGTAATGCCTGTAAATGCCCCCCGACAATGCCCCCCTGCATAAAACCATTTGCCCCCGCGCAAACCTGCGTCCGCCAAGCCCTTCTTGTACACTCCTCGCATTAGCCCCCACTTGCACATTTTTTGGTGAACGCATGATCGAGGTAACCGAGGTTTCCATTGCCGAGCTGCGCGACGCGCTCGAGTCGGGCCGCACGACGGCGGTCGAGCTGGTCAAGGCCTACCTGGCACGTATCGACGCCTACGATGGCGCCGACACCGCCACTGCCCTTAACGCCGTAGTGGTACGCAACCCGGAGGCGCTGAAAGAAGCCGAGGCCTCCGACGCCCGCCGTGCCAAGGGCCAGGTGCTTAGCCCGCTGGACGGCATCCCCTACACCGCCAAGGACAGCTACCTGGTCAAAGGTTTGACTGCCGCCTCCGGCAGCCCTGCCTTCAAGGACCTGGTCGCCCAGCGCGACGCCTTCACCATCGAGCGCCTGCGCGCTGCCGGAGCCGTGTGCCTGGGCAAGACCAACATGCCGCCCATGGCTAACGGTGGCATGCAGCGCGGCGTCTATGGCCGCGCCGAAAGCCCGTACAACGCCAACTACCTGACCGCGCCCTTCGCCTCGGGCTCGTCCAACGGTGCCGGTACCGCTACCGCCGCCAGCTTCAGTGCCTTCGGCCTGGCCGAAGAAACCTGGTCCAGCGGCCGTGGCCCGGCATCCAACAACGGCCTGTGCGCCTACACCCCGTCGCGCGGGGTGATTTCGGTGCGTGGCAACTGGCCGCTGACGCCGACCATGGACGTGGTGGTGCCCTATGCCCGCACCATGGCCGACCTGCTGGAAATCCTCGACGTGGTGGTCGCCGATGACATCGACAAGCGCGGCGACCTGTGGCGCCTGCAACCATGGGTGCCGATCCCGGCTGCTTCGACCATACGTCCGGCTTCATACCTTGAACTGGCAGTAGATGCCAGCGCGCTCAAGGGCAAGCGCTTTGGCGTACCACGCATGTATATAAATGCCGATCCCGAAGCGGGCACCGCCGAGAAGCCAGGCATCGGCGGGCCGACCGGCCAACGCATCAACACTCGCGCCACGGTGATCGACCTGTGGCAACAAGCACGCCAGGCCCTGGAAGCGGCGGGTGCAGAAGTACTGGAAGTGGACTTCCCGCTGGTGTCCAACTGCGAAGGCGACCGCCCAGGCGCGCCGACCGTGTACAACCGCGGCATCGTCAGCAAAGCGTTCCTGCATGACGAACTGTGGGAACTGTCGGGCTGGGCCTTTGACGATTTCCTGCGCGCCAACGACGACCCCAAGCTTAACCGCCTGGCCGATGTCGACGGGCTGAAGATCTTCCCCCACGACCCGGGTACCTTGCCCAACCGTGAAGACGACCTGGCTGCCGGCATGGACGAGTACGTCAACATGGCCAAACGTGGCCTGAAGAGCTGGGACCAGATCGAGACCTTGCCCGACGGCCTGCGCGGCCTGGAGCAGACCCGCAAGCTGGACCTGGAAGACTGGATGGACAAGCTGGGCCTGGACGCGGTGCTGTTCCCCACCGTAGCCGACGTTGGCCCGGCCGATGCCGATATCAACCCGGTATCGGCGGACATCGCCTGGAGCAACGGTATCTGGGTAGCCAACGGCAACCTGGCAATCCGTCACCTGGGCGTGCCGACCGTCACCGTGCCGATGGGCGTGATGGCCGATATCGGTATGCCGGTAGGGCTGACCTTTGCCGGGAAGGCCTATAGCGACAACGCGCTGCTGAGTTTTGCTGCTGCCTTCGAGGCGACCGGCTCGCGCCGGATGATTCCGCCGCGCACACCGGCGCTCGGCTGAGTCTTACAGGGCCCGTTAAAGCAGATCGCGAATTTCAACTACATGTGTAAAAATACACAAATAGTTTATTTTTGCGATCTGCCATGCCTATCACCTCCAGCGAAGAACGCCGACTCACCCTCACCGTGCTCAAGGCCGCCATCCAGGCCCTGGGCAGCGTTGCCGCGCGCAACATGGAAATTCTTCTGCACGACCTTGACCACCCCGAGCATTCGGTGGTGGCGATCGTCAATGGTCATCTTTCCGGCCGCAGCGTAGGCAGCCCGATCCTCGCCGCACCGGAGCAGGACCAGGGTTTCAAGGCATTGATGCAGGCCTCGGCCGACCAGCACGGCTGTGAGCCGGTGGTGCTGCCCGATTACCCCACTACGCTCAAAGGCCGCACGCTACGAAGTGCCACGGCAATTTTCCGTGACAGCAGCGGCCACCCGTTCGCCAGCCTGTGCGTCAACACCGACGTCACCGGCCTCGATGCTGCCATGAGCTTTCTCCAGCAGTTGCAGCCGCTGGGGGCCATACCGGCGGTCAACGAACCAGCCGACATGGAGCTGCTGATGAGCGAGATCATCCAGGCCGCCCTGCAGCGCAGCGGCCAGGGGCGGATGAACAAACAGGCCAAGGTCGAGGCCGTGCGCGTCATGCAGGAACGCGGCCTGTTCATCGTCAAGGGCGGCGTCGAGAAGGCTGCCAGCGCCCTCGGCGTGACGCGCTACACCATTTACAACTACCTCGAGCAACTACGCGGAGCCAGCCAATGACCTTGCACATTCATACCCCCCTGATCGAATCGCGCCCGCTGTCGTTGGCGGCCGGTCGAAATATCTGGCTCAAGCTCGATGCCCTGCAACCCTGCGGTTCGTTCAAACTGCGCGGTGTCGGCCACGCCTGCGAGGTACACCAGGCGCGCGGCGCCCGGCACTTTGTGTCTTCATCAGGTGGCAATGCCGGTTTGGCAGTCGCCTACGCCGGACGCAAGCTGGGGGTGCCGGTGACCGTGGTGGTACCCGAAACCACCACCGAACGGGCCAAGGAGCTGCTGCACCTGGAAAACGCCAAGGTGGTGGTGCACGGCAGTTCCTGGCAAGAGGCCAACGCCTTGGCACAGACACTGGTAGGCCCGAACGATGCCTTCATCCACCCGTTCGACGACCCACTGCTGTGGGCCGGGCATGCCAGCCTGGTGGATGAAGTGGCCGAGGCCGGCCTGAAGCCGGACGCGGTGGTGCTGTCAGTCGGCGGTGGCGGCTTGCTCAGTGGCGTGGTCGAGGGGCTGAAGCGCAATGGCTGGGGCGATGTGCCGGTGCTGGCGGTAGAAACCGAGGGCGCGGCGTCGCTGCATGCGGCCATGCAGGCCGGCCATTCGGTGGAGCTGGAGCGTATCGCCTCGGTGGCGACGTCGCTGGGGGCCAAGCGTGTGGCTGATCAGGCGCTGATGTGCGTGCAGCAGCATCCGGTGCACAGCCACCTGGTCAGCGATCGCGCAGCGCTGGAGGCCTGTGAGCGGTTCTTGCTGGACCACCGTGTGCTGGTCGAGCCCGCGTGCGGGGCGGCGTTGGCAGTGGCCTATGATGCCAAGGCACTGGGCGCCTTGCGCAATGTACTGGTGGTGGTCTGTGGCGGGGCTACCGCAACACTGGAGCAGATCAAGGCGTGGCTGCAGCAGGTAGATTGAAGCTGCCATCTGTCGGGGGTGATTACGATAGTCACATACACCTGATCTACTAGCCTCGCCGCAACCGAAAAGCCCTCGCAATCGCGTCAACCCTGACGAAATGCGTATCCCGCCCTTTCGGTCTGCGGCAAGTGAAGGCACAATGCGTGTCCTTTTTTTGGCCGGCCTGGCCGGGGGCCTTTAAATGATCAAGACGCCGTATTACCTCATCGATAAAACCAAGCTGCTCAGCAACATGGAGAAGATCGCCTACGTGCGCGAACACTCCGGTGCCAAGGCGCTGCTCGCCCTCAAGTGCTTCGCCACCTGGTCGGTGTTCGACCTGATGCAGCAGTACATGGACGGTACTACCTCGTCCTCCCTGTTCGAGCTCAAGCTCGGCCGCCAGAAGTTCGCCGGCGAAACCCATGCCTATAGCGTGGCCTGGGCCGACGACGAGGTCGAGGAGATGCTTGAGAACTGCGACAAGATCATCTTCAACTCGATCGGCCAGCTGCAGCGCTTTGCCGAACAGTCCGAAGGCAAAGTGCGTGGTCTGCGCGTCAACCCGCAGGTCAGCAGCTCCGACTACCTGCTGGCCGACCCGGCCCGCCCGTTCAGCCGCCTGGGCGAATGGGACCCGGCCAAGATCGAGCAGGTGATCGAACAGATCTCCGGCTTCATGTTCCACAACAACTGCGAGAACGGTGACTTCGGCCTGTTCGACAAGATGCTCACGCACATCGAAGAGCGTTTCGGCCACCTGCTGCACAAGGTCGAGTGGGTCAGCCTGGGTGGCGGCATTCACTTCACCGGTGAAGACTATGCAGTAGATGCCTTCTGCGCGCGCCTGAAGGCGTTCTCGGAAAAATACGGCGTGCAGGTTTATCTGGAGCCTGGCGAAGCCGCCATCACCAACAGCGCCTCGCTGGAAGTGACCGTGCTCGACACACTGTACAATGGCAAGCACCTGGCCGTGGTCGACAGCTCGATCGAAGCGCACCTGCTCGACCTGCTGATCTACCGCCTCAACGCCAAGATGGCCCCCAATGACGGCGAGCATACCTACATGGTCTGCGGCAAGTCATGCCTGGCCGGTGACATCTTCGGCGAGTATCAATTCGACCGTCCGCTGGCCATTGGCGATCGCCTGTCGTTCATCGACACGGCAGGTTACACCATGGTCAAGAAAAACTGGTTCAACGGGCTGAAGATGCCTTCCATCGTGGTCAAGCAGCTCGACGGCAGCGTCGAAGTCGTCCGCGAGTTCGGTTTCGAAGACTACGTTTCCAGCCTGTCGTAAGACCGGCTTTCAAGTAAGGAGCAAAAGGTAAATTGAAGAAGAACGTTCTTATCATTGGTGCAGGAGGTGTCGCCAAGGTGGTGGCCCACAAGTGCGCGCAGCATAACGACGAACTGGGTCGTATCGCTATCGCGTCACGGAACATCTCCAAATGCCAGGCCATCATCGACAGCGTCAAGGCCAAGGGTAGCCTCAAGGTGCCCGCCGACATCCAGGCCTTCTCGCTCAATGCCCTCGATGTCGAGGCAACCAAGGCGCTGATCCGCGAAACCGAATCGCAGATCGTGATCAACGTAGGTTCCGCCTTCCTCAACATGTCGGTGCTGCGTGCCTGCATCGATACGGGTGTCGCCTATCTGGACACCGCCATCCACGAAGAGCCGGGCAAGATCTGCGAGACCCCGCCGTGGTACGGCAACTACGAGTGGAAACACCTCGAAGAGTGCCAGGCAAAGAACATTACCGCCATTCTCGGCGTCGGTTTCGACCCGGGTGTGGTGAACAGCTACGCCAAGCTGGCGCAGCAGCAATATTTCGACAGCATTGAATCGATCGATATTCTCGACGTCAATGCCGGTTCGCATGGCAAGTACTTTGCCACCAACTTCGACCCGGAAATCAACTTCCGCGAGTTCACCGGGCAGGTGTGGAGCTGGCAGAACAGCCAGTGGACCAGCAACACCATGTTCGAGGTCAAGCGTACCGACGACCTGCCAGTGGTAGGTTCGCAAAACCTGTACCTGACCGGCCACGATGAAGTTCACTCGATTTCGAAGAACCTCAACGTGCCGAACGTGCGCTTCTGGATGAGCTTCGGTGAGCACTACATCAACGTGTTCACTGTTCTGAAAAACCTGGGCCTGCTCAGTGAGCAACCGGTGAAAACCGCCGAAGGCCTGGAAGTGGTACCGCTGAAAGTGGTCAAGGCCGTACTGCCAGACCCGGCCTCGCTGGCCCCTGGCTACACCGGCAAGACCTGCATCGGTGACCTGGTCAAAGGCACCAAGGATGGCCAGCCGCGCGAAGTGTTCATCTACAACGTGGCTGACCACGAAGAAGCCTACGCCGAGACCGACAGCCAGGGCATTTCCTACACCGCCGGCGTACCGCCAGTGGCTGCCGCCCTGCTGGTCGCCCGTGGCGAGTGGGATGCCAAGCGCATGGTCAACGTCGAGGAGCTGCCAGCCGAGCCGTTCCTCAAGGCGCTGGACGTGATGGGCCTGCCGACCCGCGTCAAAGATGAAAAAGGCGATCGTCCTTGGGACGCTGAAGCCTAAGCAACAAACAGAAGGGGTGCCATGCAGCACCCCTTCTGCTTTCCAGGTCCAGGATCGCCACAGGCCTGAAAACAAGCACGTAACCTGTGGGAGCGGGCAAGCCCGCGAAGAGGCCGGCGCAAGATCACCCTCTACTTGCGGGCCTCCAGAATCAGGTTGAACGGCGTCTGCGTCGCCCGCCGGAACCTGCTGAACCCTGCCTCCTCGAACACCGCCCGCAATCGCGCCTCCCCGGCCTGCGCCCCCAACCCCAGCCCCACTTCCTGCGACAACGAATTGGGCGTGCAGATAAACGTCGACGCCGCATAGAACAAGCGCCCGACCGGTGTCAGGTTACCCTCCAGCGTGTCCTCGGCATACGGTTCCACCAGCATGACCGTGCCATCCGCCTTCAAAGCACGGTAGGCATGCCGGGCTGCCCCGACCGGGTCACCCATGTCGTGAAGGCAATCGAAGAAGCACACCAGATCATGGTCATGCCCCGGGTACTCCTTGGCGCTGGCCTGCTGGAAGCTCACCCTCGCCTCCAAATCCGCTTCACGTGCACGCTCGTTGGCGGTTGCGATCGAAGGCTCATGATAGTCGTACCCCACGAAGGTCGACGCCGGAAACGCCTGCGCCATTACCAGTGTCGAGGCGCCATGACCGCAGCCCACGTCCGCCACCTTGGCGCCCGCCTGCAGCTTGGCCACCACACCCTCCAGCGCCGGCAGCCAATCCGCGACCAGAAAGGTGCGATACCCCGGCCGGAAAAACCGCTCGGTACCACTGAACATGCACGGGTGGTGATCGCCCCAGGCCAACCCGCCATCGCCGCGCATGGCGGCTACCAGCTTGTCCTTGTCATGGAACAGTGCCGCCACCACTGCCGCGCCGCCGGCCATGTAGGCCGGGGAGTCCTCCAGCGCCAGGGCCATGGCCTGCTCTTCAGGCAACACGAAACGGCCCTTGTCATGGATCATGTAGCCCGATGCCGCCTGGGCATTCAACCATTCGCGCACCAGCCGCGGGTGGCAGCCAGTCTTTTCCGCCAGTTGCTCCGGGGTGACCGCCTGGCTGTCGGCCATGGCCCGGTACAGCCCCAGTTCATCGCCGAGAATGACATTGGCCAGCGTCGCCGCTGCGCCCATGTCGCCCACCAGCTTACCCATGAAATCGTGAAGCCTTGCCTCGTCCATGACGTGCCCTCCTCTGCAAGAAGGCCATCGCCCACGAGGGATGTCTGCTCCGGGGAGGCGGTGGTCGGTTCAAGGGTTTCCGCTCGCGGTACAACACGCTAGCGCGAGCTGTCAGTAAGTTTAGATGCTCTGCCTGGGCGACGTGGAATAACGGCCATATGGCGCAAGAGCACATCCTTCAGGTCACAATTCCTAAACATCGATGTGACATTTTTTTTCAGCTTTCCTATCAAGGAGCTGTCAAATGAAGGTCACGGTTTTCGGAACCGGCTATGTCGGCCTGACCCAGGCGGTGTGCCTGGCCCAGGTGGGGCATTCGGTACTGTGCATGGATGTCGATGCCGATCGGGTTGCCAGCCTGAATGAAGGCCATTGCCCGATCTTCGAGCCCGGCCTTGCGCCGCTCCTGGAGAAGAACCTCGCCTGCGGTCGACTGCGCTTCACCACCGATGCCGCAGCGGCTTCCAACTATGCCCGGTTGCAGTTCATTGCCGTCGGTACTCCGCCGCAAACCGACGGCAGCGCCGACCTGAAGCACGTTTTCGCCGTGGTCGACAGCATCCTCGAACATGCTGACGGACCCAAAGTAATCGTCAACAAGTCCACCGTGCCGGTGGGTACGGTACACCGCATCAAGGCACGCATCGCCCAGGCCGTAGCCGATACCAGCCGCTTCCAGGTGATCAGCAACCCAGAGTTTCTCAAGGAAGGCTCTGCGGTGGATGACTGCTTGCGCCCCCAGCGCATCATCATCGGCGGCGCAGAAGCGGCCGAAGTGGAATTGCTACGCGAGCTTTACCTGCCGTTCAACCGCAACCGCGAAAAGTTTATGGTCATGGACGCGCGCAGTGCCGAGCTGACCAAGTACGCGGCCAATTGCATGCTGGCCACCAAGATTTCCTTCATCAACGAAATCGCCAACCTGGCCGAGCACCTGGGGGCCGATATCGAAATGGTGCGCCGTGGCATCGGCTCGGACCCGCGTATCGGTTACGACTTCATCTACGCTGGCTGCGGTTTTGGCGGCTCGTGCTTCCCCAAAGACTTGCAAGCCCTACGCCACAGTGCCGAGGCAGAAGGCTGCGAAACGCAGTTGTTGCGCGCAGTAGAGTCGGTCAACGAGCAGCAGAAGGGCCGGCTGTTCAGCAAGATCAAGCGCCACTACCCTGGCGGCCTGCGGGGCAAGGTGTTTGCCCTGTGGGGGTTGTCGTTCAAGCCCAATACCAATGATATCCGCGAAGCCTCCAGCCGGGTCCTGCTGGAAGCGTTGTGGGCCGCGGGTGCGCGGGTCCAGGCCCACGACCCTCAGGCCATGGAAGAAATCCGGCGCCTCTACGGCCCGCGTGCCGACCTGCAACTGGTGCCCTGCAAGGACGATGCATTGCAGGGCGCCGATGCCCTGGTGATCGTCACCGAATGGCAGGACTACCGTGTGCTCAACCTGGACGAAGTGCCGCAACAGCTGGCCGACCGTGTGGTGTTCGATGGCCGAAACCTGTACGAACCCGAGCACATGGCCTCGGCAGGCCTGACCTACTACGGCATCGGACGTGGCAACAATGCGCCACCTTGACTGCAGTGAATACCGGCTGGCCACTCCCCAGGCAGTCAGCCGGCTTCATCGACGCAGGGTCGTGTATGACTGGCGCAAACCACTTGCAATCCATCAAATCTCAAAATACTGTATGAATATTCAGTATAGCGAGACAGCGCCATGCAACTCATCGCCAAACTCGGCATCCTGGCCGACGCCGCCAAGTACGACGCGTCCTGCGCCAGCAGCGGCGCGCCGAAGCGTAACTCGCGCGGCGGTGACGGCCTGGGCGCTACCAACGGCATGGGTATCTGTCATAGCTACACGCCCGACGGCCGCTGCGTATCACTGCTCAAGGTACTGCTGACCAACTTCTGCCTGTATGACTGCCAGTACTGCGTCAACCGCCGCTCCAGCAACGTGCCACGCGCGCGCTTCAGCCCCGAGGAAGTGGTACGCCTGACCCTGGACTTCTACCGGCGCAACTGCATCAGCGGCCTGTTCCTCAGCTCCGGCATCATCCGCTCGGCGGACTACACCATGGAGCAGCTGATCCGTGTGGCCCGGCTGTTGCGCGAAGAACACAGCTTCCGCGGCTACATCCACCTCAAGGCCATCCCCGATGCCGACCCGCTGCTGATCGAAGAGGCCGGGCGCCTGGCCGACCGCCTCAGCGTCAACATCGAACTGCCCACCGACGCCAGCCTCAAGCGCCTGGCGCCGGAAAAGCAAGGGCGCACCATTCGCCAGGCCATGGGCGTGATTCATCAGGGCCAACAGGCTGTGGCCAACGAGCCCAGGGCGCCGCGCTTTACCCCGGCCGGGCAAAGCACCCAGGTCATCGTCGGCGCCGACAGCACCGACGACAGCACCTTGCTGCGCAATGCCGAATCGCTGTACCAAGGCTACGGCCTCAAGCGCGTGTACTATTCCGCCTTCAGCCCGATCCCTGACAGCCCCGGCAGCGTGCCCCTCGCCGCACCGCCGCTGCTGCGCGAACACCGCCTGTATCAAGCCGACTTCCTGCTGCGTGGCTATGGCTACAAGGCTGGCGAGCTGCTGGGCCACAGCGGTAACCTGGCACTGGACATCGACCCCAAACTGGCCTGGGCACTGGCCAACCGCGAAGTGTTCCCACTGGACGTGAACCGCGCCGAACCGGCGCTACTGGCGCGTATCCCCGGCATCGGCCTGCGCAGCGTACAGCGCCTGGTCGCCCTGCGCCGGGAGCGGCGCATCCGATATGACGACCTGATCCAGCTGCGCTGCGTGCTGGACAAGGCACGGCCATTCATCGTGACCAGCGACTACCGCCCGGCCCAGGCCGAATTGCGCAGCGGCTTGCTGCGAGCACGCTTGAGTGAGCCGCCAGCGCCCGTGCAGATGGGGTTATGGGGGTGATCGCGCTCGACTGCGACGACCTGTTCGCCACCTGGCGCGATCAGGCCCGGGGCTTGTTGGAGCATGGCATCGACCCATCGGAAGTCACTTGGTCGCAAGGCCCGATGGCGGACCTGCTGGCCGTGCCGGCAGCGCCGCCTGAAGGGCCTGGCCCTTTCCGGGCCAAAGTCCCGACCGCACTGCTGAGCCAGTTGGAGCAGGCCTCTCGCTACCGTGGCGAACAGCGCTGGAACCTGCTGTATGAAGTGCTGTGGCGCGTCGCCCATGGCGACCGCACGGCAATGCTGGCGGGTGACCGGCTGGGCAGTGAGCTGCAACGGCGCATCAAGCAGGTAACCCGCGAGGCGCATCACTTGCACGCGTTTGTACGCTTCGTGCCGCTGCCTGAGGAACTGGCTGAGCACTTGCAGCTCGATCTGGTGGCCTATCACGAGCCGGCACACGACATTCTGCACAGTGCCAGCGCGCACTTCGCCGACCGCCTGGGGCGTTTGCGCTGGTTGATTGCCACGCCACAGGATGGCATTCGCTTCGACGGCCAGGCGTTCGACTACCAGCGCCAGTGCCCCGAGCCCTGGCGCCAGTGGGCCCGCAATGCCGAAGACCCGGGCGCCGAACTCTGGCGCACCTACTACCGCCATACCTTCAACCCCGCCCGCCTGAACCCGGAAGCCTTGCGCCTGCACATGCCAGGACGGTTCTGGCGGCATTTGCCGGAAGGCATGCTGATACCGCAGCTCGAAGGCCTGGCACGCCAAGGCAAACAGCGGGACGGCCAAGCCCTTGAGGTGGCCTCCCAAACCGGCAAGACAATCAGCAAACCTGCGCGCTCGGTGTAGCCGCGGAGCCCGTTGCGGCCCCGTCGAGACACAAGGCCGCTGCTACGCCGAAGCCATCATGCTCAACTGAAGAGCCTGGCCAGGCAGGCCAGCTTCTTCTTGTACGAACGCCGCGCCTCCAGTGCCTGCTCCAGGCTCACCGGCAGGAACCGCGCCTGCTGGTTGGGCTGCATCTGCCCGATCAGGTCGAGGTCGGCACTGATCACCGTGCCGATCATGGCGTAACCGCCCCCCGACACCGCATCGCGATGCAGGATGATCGGTTCCAACCCTGCCGGCACCTGGATCGATCCGATCGGGTAGCAGCTGTCGACGATATTCGACGGATCCGACCCGGCACCGAACGGCTGCTCGCGCGCCTGGAAACTCAAGGCGCTGCCGCCTTTGTAGCGATAGCCGATACGGTCCGCTTCGGAGCCAACCGTCCAGGCGTCGGTGAAGAAACGTTGCGCTGCCGCTTCGGTCAGGCGGTGGAAGTACAGCCCAGGCACCACCCGCAACACCACCTCGCCCCCCAAGGCCTGACGCAGGGCCATCGGCAAGCTTGCACCGGCGCGGGTCTTGCCGCTGGGCACGCCGACCGGCAACAGGTCACCGGCCATCAACTTGCGGCCCTGAAAGCCACCCAAGGCCCCCAGCGCATAGGTTGAACGGCTACCCAGCACCTCCGGCACATCGATACCGCCAGCCACTGCCAGGTAAGCCCGGGCGCCTGCAGTGGGGAAGCCAAAACGCAGCACTTGCCCGGCGCGCACGGCAAACGCCGTGTCCGGGCGCTGCTCGCGTCCATCCAGCAGCACTGGCATCTGTGCCCCGCACACCGCCACCAGCGTATCCTGCTGGAACTCCAGTTCCGGCCCCACCAGCGCACACTCCAACCCTGCGGCGCCCGCCGGGTTGCCCACCAGGTGGTTGGCGGCGCTCAGGGCATACTGGTCGAGTGCGCCGGATGGCGGAATGCCCAGGTGGTAGTAACCTTCGCGGCCAAGGTCCTGCACGGAAGTCGCCAGGCCCGGTTTGAGTACCTTGATCATGCCAGCACCTCCTGCAGCGATTTCGGGTAGCCGACCGGATCGGCGAGAAAGGCGTCCAGAGAAAACGCCACGGGACGAATGCGCAGGTCAAAACGGCCCTCCTCCACATCCGCCACCGCCTGGTCATAGGCACGGCGGTCGATGGGTTTGAACTGCACGATGTCACCCGGGCGGAAGAACACCATGTGCTCTTTCAGGTAATTCAAGGTCTGCTGCGGGTCGTAGATCGGTGCCGGGGTGACGCCGAACATCTGGTAGCCGCCAGCCCCGCGCACCGAGTAGATGCAGCCGAAGCAGCCGCCATGGCCCAGGGTGTGCTTGGGCGTGTCGGTACGGGGGCGCAGGTACTTGGGCACCTGCAGCTGCCGCTGGCGCTCGACCATCTGGAACATGAACGGCAGGCCGGCGACGAAGCCGACCATCGACACGAACCATGGCGCACCGCTGTGCGCGGCAATGAATGCGTCGACATCGGCCAGGCCGTTGATGCGCGCGGCGTACTCCAGATCAGTACTGGTCGGGTCCTGGTGGCGATCCCTAAAGCGCATCAGGGTTTCATGGGTCCAGGGGTCGTTGTACAGCACCGGAATCTCGATGATACGCGTCTGCAGCGAGCGCTCGGCCACCGCCTGCGCTTCGGCGCCGCGCACGGCCTCAAGCAGTGCCTCGGGGGCGATACGGTCCGGGTCGAAGCGGATCTGGAACGACGCGTTGGCCAGGCACACATCAAGCACGCCATCCAGGGCCAGCCGCTCCACCGCCCGGGTGACGGCCATACCCTTGAAAAAGGCCTCCAGCGACATGCTCTCGCTGACTTCGGCAAACAGGTGCTCGTCGGCGCCGAAGCTGTAACGGATCGGGGTTGTAGCAAGCGGTTCGGCCATGACAGTTCCTTTTCTTGGAATCTTTATAGAAAGGCAGGCGAAAATAAAATGCTCGGGCTCCGGCTTGTCTGTTTGCCGGATGCCTGATTGATTCAGCGCGGCGCACGCACCACGATGCCAGCCGTATCCAGGGCCCTGCGCGTGGCCTCGACCAGATCCAGCGCGCCCGGGGTGTCACTGTGCAGGCAAATGGAATCGAATTCGATGGCCAGGTCCTGGCCTTCGACCGTACGCACCACGCCTTGGCGGCAAGCGCGCAGCACCCGCTCGGCGACGGCTTGGGGCTCGTAGCCACGCACATTGCGGGTAAACACGATCGACCCGCTCAGGTCGTACTCGCGGTCGGCGTAGAACTCGCGAACTACCGGCTGGCCCAGTGCCTGGGCAATGCGACAGATCACCGAACCCGGCATGCAGAACAGCAGCAGTTCCGGCTCGATCACCCGCAGGTTTTCCACCAGCAAGTGCGCGGCTTCTTCGTCACGCGCCAGGTGCATGTACAACGCCCCGTGCGGTTTGATGTGCTGCAGACGCACGCCCTGGGCACGGGCGATTTCACGCAGCGCGCCCAATTGATAGAGCATGTCGTCCACCAGTTCCTGCGCCGAGGCATTGATATGCCGGCGGCCAAAGCCAACCAGGTCACGGAATCCCGGGTGTGCCCCCACAGCAACGCCCAGTGCCTTGGCGCGCTCGACGGTGCGGCGCATGGTGCCGGGGTCGCCGGCATGGAAACCAGTGGCGATGTTGGCGCTGCTGATGTAACCCATCAGCTCATTGTCGACGCCATCGCCAATGGTCCACGGGCCAAAGCCCTCGCCCATGTCCGAGTTGAAGTCTACTGCTTGCATGACGGCATCTCCTGGCACTTGTGACTGCATGCAAGCCACGTTAGATTCTCTACACCCCCTTGGGAAGATCTATAAACAGATGGGGTACCTTCTGAAAATCAGATACCCCGGGAGCCTACCGTGTCACTGACCCTGCGCCAGGTCCGCTACTTCGTTGCCACCGCTGAAATCGGCCAGATATCCCAAGCGGCGATCCACCTGAACATCTCCCAGTCGGCAGTGACCACGGCCATCAAGGAGCTGGAAGCAATGCTCGGTGTGCTGTTGTTCCAGCGCTCGGCCCAAGGCATGAGCCTGACCGAGGCCGGCCGGCACTTTTTGAACCGTGCCTACGTCATCCTGCGCAGTGTCGACGACGCGTTGAACAGCCCGCTTCCGGACGTGCGCGCCAGCGGCCTGTTGCGCCTGGCGGCGAGTTACACGGTGATCGGTTACTTCCTGCCGCACCACCTGCAACGCCTGGAGCACTGGCATCCGGGCGTGACCCTGGAGCTCTACGAGCAGGAACGCAGCGCCATCGAGCAAGGCCTGCTGGAAGGGCGTTTCGACATGGCGGTGGTGCTCACCGCCAACCTCACCCACCCCGACATCGTTTCGGAAACCCTGTTCAACTCCGAGCGCCGGCTGTGGTTGCCCGCGCACCACCCGCTGTGCGAACGCTCGGCGGTGAGCCTGGCCGATGTGGCCTGTGAGCCGTTCATCCTGTTGACCGTGGATGAAGCCGAGCAAAGTGCCATGCGTTACTGGGAGCAGGCCGGGCAGCGGCCGAGCGTAAGGGTGCGGACCAGTTCGGTGGAGGCCGTGCGCAGCATGGTGGCCAATGGCAGTGGCGTGGCAATCCTGTCAGACCTGGTGCACCGCCCGTGGTCGCTGGAGGGCAAGCGTATCGAGACGGTGACCATCAGCGACCCGGTCGCACCGATGAGCGTAGGGTTGGCCTGGCACCGGGAACGGGCGTTCAGCCCGGCGATGCAGGCGGTGCGCAATTACTTCCATGATGCGTTTCTGGCGCCGCAGCAGTTGTCGGCCCGGCGCTGAGCCTGCCTTTGCAGGCCCGGCCTCTTCGCGGGCGCGCCCGCTCCCACAGGTGCAGCGCAAATCTTCAGCGGTATGGCAGCCTGTGGGAGCGGGCGAGCCCGCGAAGAAACCAACACCCATCTCGAGCCGAACGTTCAGGCCGCAATGCCGTCATAATCTGAGCCGGTGCCGACACGCAAAGAGGACGCGAAATGACCCAGCCCGACCCGTCATACGTCAAATGGCTCGAAGACCGCGCCATGCTCAAGGCCTCCCAGGCGCGTGCCAGCCTGTACTCAGGCCAGTCGCGCCTGTGGCAACAACCCTACGCCGAGGCCCAGCCCCGCCGCGCCACCGAAATCGCCTCGGTCTGGCTCACCGTCTACCCCGACGCCATCATCGCCCCTGAGGGCTGCTCGGTGCTCGGTGCCCTGGCTCACGAAGCATTGTGGAAGCGCCTGTCGGAGATTGGCGTGCAGGGCCTGCACACGGGCCCTATCAAACTGTCCGGTGGCATCCGCGGCCGCGAACTCACCCCTAGCGTGGACGGCAACTTCGACCGCATCAGCTTCGACATCGACCCGCTGTACGGCAGCGAGCAGGAGCTGATCCAGATGAGCCGCATGGCCGCTGCGCACAATGCCGTGACCATCGACGACCTGATCCCCTCGCACACCGGCAAGGGCGCCGACTTCCGCCTGGCCGAGATCGCCCATGGCCCCTACCCGGGGCTGTACCACATGGTCGAGATCCGCGAAGAAGACTGGACGCTGCTGCCCGAGGTGCCCGCCGGACGCGATGCGGTCAACCTGCTGCCCGCGCAGTGTGACGAGCTGAAGGCGCGCCATTACATCGTTGGCCAGCTGCAACGGGTGATCTTCTTCGAGCCGGGCGTGAAGGAAACCGACTGGAGCGCCACGCCGCCGATCACAGGCGTCGACGGCAAGACCCGGCGCTGGGTGTACCTGCACTACTTCAAAGAGGGCCAGCCGTCGCTGAACTGGCTGGACCCGACCTTCGCCGCCCAACAAATGATCATTGGTGATGCGTTGCACGCCCTGGACTGCCTCGGTGCCCGCGGCCTGCGCCTGGACGCCAACGGCTTTCTCGGCGTGGAAACCCGCGCCAGCGGCACCGCCTGGTCGGAAAGCCACCCGCTGTCGATCGTCGGCAACCAGCTGATCGGTGGCATGATCCGCAAGGCCGGCGGTTTCAGCTTCCAGGAGCTGAACCTGACCCTCGATGACATTGCGCAGATGTCCAGGGGAGGCGCCGACCTGTCCTACGATTTCATTACCCGGCCGGCCTACCAGCATGCGCTGCTGACCGGCGACACCGAGTTCCTGCGCCTGATGCTCAAGGAGATGCACGCCTTCGGCATCGACCCGGCCTCGCTGATACATGCCCTGCAAAACCATGACGAACTGACCGTGGAGCTGGTGCACTTCTGGACACTGCACGCGCACGACATGTACCTGTACAAAGGCCAGACCCTGCCTGGCAGCATTTTGCGCGAACATATCCGCGAAGAGATCTACGAACGGCTGTCGGGAGAACATGCCCCGTATAACCTGCGCTTCGTGACCAACGGCATCGCCTGCACCACCGCCAGCCTGATCGCTGCTGCCCTGGGTATTCGCGACCTCGAACAGATTGGCGAGGCGGATATCGAGCTGATCAAGAAGGTGCACCTGCTGCTGGTCATGTACAACGCCATGCAGCCGGGGGTGGTCGCCTTGTCCGGTTGGGACCTGGTCGGCGCCCTGCCCTTGCCCGCCGAGGCGGTTGCCGAACGCATGCTCGATGGCGATACCCGCTGGATTCACCGGGGCGGCTATGACCTCGCCGGGCTCGACCCGCAGGCAGAGGCTTCAGTGCGTGGCATGCCGCGCGCCAGGGCGCTGTACGGCAGCCTCGACAGCCAGCTGGACGAGGGTGATTCATTTGCCTGCAAGGTGAAGAAACTGCTGGCTGTGCGCCAGGCCTACGGCATCGCCACCAGCCGTCAGGTGCTGGTACCTGAGGTGAGCAGCCCGGGGCTGCTGGTGATGGTGCACGAGCTGCCAGCCGGGCGGGGTATCCAGATCAGTGCGCTGAACTTCGGCCAGGACACGATTGCCGAGGAACTGCTGTTGACCGGGTTCACACCCGGGCCGGTGGTCGACATGATCAACGAGACGGTCGAAGGCGATTTGACCGAGGACGGGCGCCTGATGGTGAACCTGGACCCGTACGAGGCGCTGTGCCTGCGGATCGTCAACAGCAGCGGGCATGTTTGAATCTGCAGTGGCCCTGCCGTCGGCAAACCGGGTTCGCCCACAAGCACGCCGCCTGCCCCGCGCAGGCGCCAGACTCGCAAGCCGGCTTGCCAGCCAGGAAGCCCGGTCTTGCATTTACTGCGCTACGGGCATAGCGTTCGGAAGTTTTCTTTTCCGTGCCCAGGAGCAACTCCATGTACACCGGCATCGTCCAGGCCGTCCGCCCTCTGCTTGATGTGACCACCTACCCGGGCCACAACCAGTTCACCATCGACCTCACCCCGGAACTGCTCGACGAGCTGAAGATCGGTGCCAGCGTCAGTGTCGAAGGTACCTGCCTGTCCGTGACCGAAATCGATGGCAGCCAGGTCAGGTTCGACGCCATGACCGCGACCCTCGAGCGCACCAATCTGCGCAACTTCAAGCCCGGCCAGCGCGTGAACATCGAACGCTCAGCGAAGATGAACGCCGAAGTCGGCGGCCACCTGATGGCCGGCCATATCGCCACCACCGCTGAAATCGTCGAGCTGTCGATCAAGGAAACCGGCGCCTTCATCAAGTTCCGTATGCCGCCGCAATGGGGCAAGTACGTGTTCCCGCGCGGTTTCATCGGGGTCAATGGCTGCAGCCTGACGGTCGCTGACGTGGAGGACAACGTGATCACCATCAACCTGATCCCGGAAACCCTGCGGCAGACCACCTTCGCCAGTTACCACACAGGTGAACTGCTCAACATCGAGGTCGACCACCAGACCATGGTGCTGGTCGATGTAGTAGAGCGCACCATCAAAGGTACCCTGGCCCGCGAAAACCTGCTGCCCTGAGGCCTGCACATGCTCCCTAACGCCCTCCCCGCGCGCACAGCCAGGCGTTTGCGCCTGCAGGTAATGCGTGGTCGCGTCGGCCTCGGCCTGGTCGCCGCCCTGTCGGTGCTGGCCGGCATGACCGATGCCATCGGCTTGCTGGCACTGGGCGATTTCGTCTCGTTCATGAGTGGCAACACCACACGCCTGGCGGTGGCCATCAGTGAAGCAGACCTCGCTCTGGTACTGCGCCTCAGTGGCGCCGTACTAGGCTTTGTCGCGGGCAATGCGCTGGGTGTGCTCCTGGCTCGCGGATTGCGTCGTCGAGCCTGGCCGGTGCTGTTGGTGGTTGCCGCACTGCTGGCTTTCGCGGCAGCGTGGCCGTTGCCTGCCACCTTCCCTGCGCTGTTGGCCACCACGCTGGCCATGGGCATGATCAATGCAGTAGTCGAGCAGGTGAATGGCCTGCCCATCGGCCTGACTTACGTGACGGGCGCCCTGTCGCGTTTCGGCCGCGGCCTAGGGCGCTGGCTGCTGGGCGAACGGCGCAATGGCTGGCGGGTGCAGTTGGTGCCTTGGGCAGGCATGCTGCTGGGTGCCGCACTGGGCGCCTGGTTGCAACAACACCTGGGCCTGCAGGCGCTGGCCGGCAGCTGCGCGCTGGCCTGCGTGCTGGCGCTGGTATCGCGGTTCATCCCGCGGTCCTGGCAGCGTGGCTACATGCCGCGCTGATCATTCGATACGCGGGTGCTGCAGGGCCAGCTTCTCGCGCTTGGCTTCCAGCTCGGCGATCTGCGCATCGATGTCCTCGATCTTCTGCTCGATGTTGTCGTGGTGCTCCTGCAGCAGTTCACGCGCCTCTTCGATGTCCGATGCCGCGGGTGCCGCGCCGCGCAGGGGCTTGTTGGCGGTTTCCTTCATGGTCAGGCCGGTGATCAGGCCGACAGCGGCGATCACCATCAGGTAATAGGCCGGCATGTACAGATCGCCTGTGCTCTCCACCAGCCACGCAGCGAGGGTCGGGGTAAGGCCGGCGATCAGCACCGAGATGTTGAAGGCGCTGGCCAGGGCACTGTAGCGGATGTGCGTGGGGAACATGGCCGGCAGCGTCGAGGCCATCACGCCGATGAAGAAATTCAGCAACACGGCAATGATCAGCAGGCCGGCGAAAATAAGCCCGAGCACGCCACTGTTGATCAGCATGAATGCCGGAATGGCCAAGGCCAACAGGCCGACACTGCCGACGATGATGAACGGCCGTCGGCCGAACTTGTCGCTGAGCAGACCGATCATAGGCTGCACGAACAGCATGCCAACCATGATCGCGATGATGATCAGCACGCCATGGTCTTCGCTGTATTGCAGGTTGTGCGACAGGTAGCTGGGCATGTAGGTAAGCAGCATGTAGTAGGTGACGTTGGTGGCAATTACCACGCCGATACAGGTCACCAGACTGCGCCAGTGCTGGGTGGCCACTTCCTTGAACGACACCTTGGGCCCGGAGGCCAGGCCTTCACGATCGCCCTGCTCCAGCTTGTCGACGTGCTGCTGGAACGCAGGTGTTTCTTCCAGCGCATGGCGCAGGTAGAGCCCGATGATGCCCAGCGGCAGGGCCAGGAAAAACGGCAGGCGCCAGCCCCATTCGAGGAACTGTTCTTCACCCAGAACCGTGGAAATGAGCACCACCACCCCTGCGCCCAGCACAAAGCCGGCAATCGAACCGAAGTCCAGCCAGCTGCCGAGAAAGCCGCGCTTGCGGTCAGGCGCGTACTCGGCAACGAAGATCGAGGCGCCGGTGTATTCACCGCCCACCGAAAAGCCCTGGGCCATCTTGGCCAGCAGCAACAGGATCGGCGCCCAGATACCAATGCTTGCATAGGACGGTATCAGGCCGATGGCGAAGGTGCTCAGGGACATGATCACGATGGTCGCGGCGAGGATTTTCTGCCGCCCGAACCTGTCGCCCAAGGCACCGAAGAACAACCCGCCAAGAGGCCGGATCAGGAATGGCACCGAGAAGGTGGCCAGGGCCGCGATCATTTGCACGCTGGGGTCGGCGTTGGGGAAGAACACCTTGCCCAAGGCATAAGCGACGAAACCGTATACGCCAAAGTCGAACCACTCCATGGCGTTGCCCAGCGCGGCGGCTGTGATCGCCTTCTTCATCTTGGCGTCGTCGACGATGGTGATGTCCTTCAGGCCGATTGGCTGGACGCTTTTCTTGCGAGGTTTCATACCCGTATCCCTGTCGATGAATGCTCTAAGGGATCAGATACAACAGGACACTAAATAATTCAGCGCTTACTGTTTTTTTGTGCGTTTGCGGCACCACCAAACGGCGCCCAAAGAAAAGCCGCTGCAATGGCAGCGGCTTTCATGCCGAAGGCCTGGCTTCAGATACCTTCGCGCGCCAGGTCCATGGCGAAGTAGGTCAGGATCAGGTCGGCACCGGCACGCTTGATTGCGCCAATGCTTTCGCGCACCACCCGGCCTTCGTCGATGGCACCGGCCAGGCCACCGAACTTGATCATCGCATACTCGCCACTCACCTGGTACGCCGCCAGTGGCAGGCGCGAAGCGGCGCGGATGTCGGCGATCACATCAAGGTAGGCACCGGCCGGCTTGACCATCAGCACGTCCGCCCCTTCCTGCTCGTCGAGCAGCGACTCGCGCACCGCTTCGCGGCGGTTCATCGGGTTCATCTGGTAGCTTTTGCGGTCGCCTTTCAGTGCGGTGCCACCGGCCTCACGGAACGGGCCATACAACGACGAGGCGAACTTGGTGGAATAGGCCATGATCGCGGTGTCGTGGAAGCCGGCACCGTCCAGGGCGCTGCGGATTGCCTGCACCTGGCCGTCCATTGCCGCCGAAGGGGCAATGAAGTCGGCACCGGCAGCGGCGGCGATGACAGCCTGCTTGCCCAGGTTGGCCAGGGTGGCGTCGTTGTCCACGCCATGGTCATGCAGCACGCCGCAGTGGCCGTGGCTGGTGTATTCGCAGAAGCAGGTGTCGGACATCACCACCATTTCCGGCACGGTGTCCTTGCAGATACGCGACATGCGCGCAACCAGGCCGTTTTCGTTCCAGGTGTCGCTGCCGTCAGCATCCAGGTGGTGCGATACGCCAAAGGTCATCACCGACTTGATACCGGCGCGGGCATAGCGCTCGATTTCCTGGGCCAACAGCTTCTCGGGGATACGGTTGACACCGGGCATGCTGGTGATCGGCACGAAATCATCGATGCCCTCTTCGACGAAGATCGGCAGGATCAGGTCTTCAAGGCGGAACTCGGTTTCCTGGAAGATCGTGCGCAGGGACTCGTTCTGGCGCAGGCGGCGGGGACGAACGGACGGGAATTGGTTGGACATGACAGCTCCAGGGAATTTGAACGGCGTATACCTTATGCCTGTCGCGCGCCAGTGAAAAGGCTAAATGACGAGATTGTGTCTTGCGTCAATGGCAACGCCCGGGGTTTGCCTGTGTTGGCCTCTTCGCGGGTAAACCCGCGCCTACAAATCCAGTAGGAGCGGGTTCACCCGCGAAGCGGCCGGCACAGGCACTGAATTACTGCAACCAGGGCGGCGTCACCTCCTCTGCCTTGGCCGGCCCATGCTCAGCCTCGGCGCGTGCCGCACGGCGGCGAGCGTCGTCCATACGGGCGGCGTCGATCTCGCGCATCACCCCGGTTACGTCAGCCTCATGTTCGTCATCCTCGAACACCCCGGTCAACGGGCTGTCGGGCAGCAACTCGCCGGCCTCGTACAACGCCCACATCTCCTGCGCATAGCGGGTGCTTTTCAGCTCCGGGGCAAAGCGCCCGAAATAATGGGCCATGTTGTCCACATCGCGCTGCAGCATGCTGAAGGCGTGGTTGTTGGCGGCTGCATCCACTGCCTGCGGCAGGTCGATGATCACCGGCCCGTCCGGGCCGAGCAGCACGTTGAACTCGGACAGATCACCATGCACCATTCCGGCGCACAGCATCAGCACGATCTGGCGAATGACGAAGGCATGGAACGCGCGGGCATCTTCAACTTCCAGGTGTACGTCGTTCAGGCGCGGGGCCGCATCGCCATCGGCATCGGTCACCAGCTCCATCAGTAGCACGCCGTCCTGGAAGTCGTAAGGCTTGGGCACCCTTACGCCCGCACCGGCCAAACGGAACAGCGCAGCCACTTCGGCGTTCTGCCAGGCATCCTCGGCTTCTTTGCGGCCGTACTTGCTGCCCTTGGCCATGGCCCGGGCCTGACGGCTGTTGCGCACCTTGCGGCCTTCCTGGTATTCGGCGGCCTGGCGGAAACTGCGCTTGTTGGCTTCTTTATAGACCTTGGCGCAGCGTACCTCGCTGCCACAGCGCACCACATACACAGCGGCTTCCTTGCCACTCATCAACGGCCGGAGTACTTCGTCGACCAGGCCGTCTTCGATCAACGGTTCGATTCTTTTAGGTGTCTTCATCAGGCTGCGTTCAGGGTCCTGGCTTTGTTGACGGACATCCTCTCACAGCCTGATGCGACTTGCTCGTCTGTCTTCAGGCCAGACGAATCAGGCGCGCTGCCCTACGCCAGCCACGGCCCCGCCGCGCGCCCGGCGCCGGGTGACCAGCACCCCCGAGCACACCACCAACACCGCCAGCACCATCGTCGAGACCACTTCCAGGCGATGATCCGGGCGGAACAGCATCAATACCAGTACGCCGCTGATGAACAGGATCACGCCCCAGGTCAGCCACGGGAACAGCCACATGCGGTAACCGAGTGTCTTGCCCTGTGCCGTCAGGCGCTGGCGCAAGCGCAACTGGGAAATGGCGATGACCAGATACACCAGCAGGGCAATGGCGCCGGAGCTTGCCATGAGGAAGCCAAACACCTTGGCCGGCACCAGGTAGTTGGCGATCACCGCCAGGAATGCAGCCCCCGTCGACAACAACACGGCCACCACGGGTGTACCACTGCGGCTGGTTATCTGGGCACAGGCCGGGGCATCACCACGACGGCTAAGCGAATAGACCATGCGCGAGGCGGTGTACAGCGAGGAGTTGAGGCAACTGGTCACCGAGGTCAGCACCACGAAGTCGATGATGGCCTTGGCATTTGGCACGCCGAGGGTGTCCAGCACCGTGACGTAAGAACCCTCGGTAGCCAGGCGCGGGTCGGTCCACGGTACCAGTGCGATGACGATGAAGATCGACAGGATGTAGAACAGCGTTATCCGCCAGATCACCGAATTGGTGGCCTTGGAAATATGCTTGCCCGCCTCGTCGGATTCAGCCGCAGCAATGGTCACCACCTCGGCCCCGAGGAACGAGAACATGGTGATCAGCATGGCGCTCAGCACTGCACCAAAGCCGTTGGGCATGAAGCCCCCGGTATCCCACAGGCGCGAAACGCCGCTGACGCCGGACCCCGGCAACAGGCCGAAAATGGCGCAGACACCCAGGGCGATGAAGCAGACAATGGCCACCACCTTGACCAGTGCCAACCAGAACTCGAACTCACCGTAGTTCTTCACGCTGAACAGGTTGGTGGCCGTCAGCAGTAACGTGATCACCAACGACAACACCCAGATCTCCATCTGCGGGACCCAGGAGTTGATGATGGTAGCGGCGATATTGGCCTCGATCGGGATGATCAGCACCCAGAACCACCAGTACAGCCAACCGATGGTATAACCGGCCCACTTGCCGATGGCGAGGTCAGCATAGGTTGAGAACGAGCCGGTATCTGGGGATGCAACGGCCATTTCGGCCAGCATGCGCATCACCAGCACCACCAGGCCGCCCGCCAGGATATAGGCCAGGATGGTGGCCGGCCCCGCTTCGGCGATGGCGCGGCCAGAGCCGACAAACAGCCCGGCGCCGATCACGCCGGCAATGGACAGCATGGTGACATGCCGTGATTTCAATCCATGACTCAAATTGTTCTTGTGGGTTTGCATGGCGCTACCTTGTTGTTTTTGTCATGCCCACGCAGGGGCCGCCGGCTGCACGTCACCGACGCAGGCGCGAAAAAGCCCGCCCTGCCCTGAATGGTGAGCAGGGCAGTACGGGTTGAGTAAAACGAAACCGCAAAAGGTGTTACTGGGCTGTCAGCTGGCAGCCCTCTGGTTGGCCGACAGGTCGGCCTTGGGGAAGCTGCCGCCCTGCAGGCCGACCTGCTCGCACACTTTCTCGACGATGTAGGCGCCGATCGGTATGGCCGAAGTAGCGGCTGGCGACGGTGCGTTGCACACGTTGACACTGCGTGCAGTGTTGACGAACAGGAAATCGTCGATCAGCTTGCCGTCGCGCGACACCGCCTGGGCACGCACGCCGGCCGGGTAAGGCGTGAGGTCGGCTTTGCTAATGCTCGGGCAGTACTTCTGCACCTGCTTGAGGTACCCGCCCTTGAACAGCGAGTTCTTCATCTCGATCAGGCCCGGGCGGAAGTTCTTCGCCAGCACCTTGAGGATGCCGGGCGTGGTCAGGGTCTGGAACAGGTCGCTGGGGCTGACATCGGTCTTGCGGTAGCCCTCGCGCTTCATCGCCAGGACGGCGTTGGGGCCTACGGTGACGGTGCCGTCGATCATGCGGGTCAGGTGCACCCCCAGGAAGGGCATCGACGGGTCGGGAATGGGGTAGATCAGGTGGTTGACGATCTGATTGTGCTGCTTGGGCAACAGGTAGTATTCGCCACGGAACGGGCAGATCACGAACTCGGTACGCAGCCCGAGCATGCCCACCACGCGGTCGGCCATCAGCCCCGAGCAGGTCACCAGGAAACGGCTGCGCAATTCATCACGCGGGGTGCGCACGATCACTTCACTTGCCTGCTCCTGCAGGCCGACCACTTCTGCGCCATAGCGGATTTCGCCACCGGCACGCTGGAACTCTGCCGCCATCGCAGCAGTCACCTGGGCGTAATTGACGATGCCGCTGGACGGCACGAAGATCCCCCCCATACCGACGATGTTGGGCTCACGCTCGCGCAACTCGTCAGCCGACAGCCAGTAGCGCTCCAGGCCATTGGCCGCGGTGCGCTCCCACAGCGCCTTCATGCGCTGCATTTCCAGATCGTTGGTGGCGACCAACAGCTTGCCGCACTCATCGAAGCGGATGCCGTGCTGGGTGCAGAAGGCTTTGGTCGCCTTGTTGCCTTCAAGGCAGAAGCGCGCCTTGAGGCTGCCGGGGGTGTAATACACGCCGGCGTGGATCACGCCGCTGTTATGGCCGGTCTGATGGCGGGCCGGACCAGACTCTTTCTCCAGCAGGAGCATCTTCGCATCCGGGTAGACCTTGATCAGGTGCATGGCCGTGGACATGCCCACAATCCCGCCGCCAATAATGATGAAATCGTACACAGCCTTACCTCACACGCAGGCATTGCCTGGCAGGCTCACCAAGGCCCGCACGGGGCCTGGTGGCATTGTTATGTGCAAAAACGCGTGGACGAGCGCCCGCCCCGCGCCCTGTCATTATTGCCCGCGCTGGTACAGCGGCTTGGGGAAGGCGACGTAACCACGCTGGCGCATCAGTTCGCGGCGCAGGCCCTCGTGCGGGGTGAAGCGATCGCGGCCATGCAGCCAGAACAGGTTGTTGATCAACAGGAAACTGCCTACGCCTACCGGTACCGAGACCTTCTTGCCGCTGCCTTCCAGCGACTCGGACAGGGCGTTCAGCCAGATACCTTCCTCGTAGTTTTCCGGCTGCACGAACTGGTCAATGTAGCGCATGGTCGGCCGGCCTTCGGCATCGGTGTCGAATACCGAATGGAACACATCTTCGGCAACCTTTTTGCTCGGCGGTGCGGTCCAGCGCATTTCGCGACGGGCCATCGGGTGACGGAAGAACGCCTCGCACTCCTCCCAGTCGTCCAGATGCAGCAGCAGCGAGTTGCCGCCTTCCATGTTCTTTTCGTCGATCTTCAGCATCAGCACGTAGTCGGTGATCTGGTTCACGAACGTGCCGTCGTTGTGCAGTTCCATGACCCGGTGCGGCTGGCGCAGGTAGCTGTCGGAGTTGTCGCTGTTGACCACCACGAAGCGCGCATAGAACTGGCCACTCATGGCGTCATAGTTGGAACGGCCGATCAAGTGGGCGCAGGCGGTGGTGAACTTGACCATGTCTTCGGCCTGGCTCACGTCATCCAGGCCGACCGGGGTAATCAGCATGCCGCCTGTGGCGCGATCGAGGATGGTGTTGAGCAGCACCGGGCGCAGCGTGCCCTGGCACAGCTCGTCAAGGATTTCGCCTACGCGAAAACGCAGGAACGACTTGTACTCCAATGCCTGCACCGGCCATTGGGCAACGGCCTGCACGAACGCTTCGACGGTTTCACGGGCAAAGGTCAGTTCCAGCAGGCGCGGCGACTGTTTCGAGGGGGCGATGGAATAGCCCTGCGGTTCGAGGGGCAGCGGCATGACAAGTTCGTCGATCTGCGTAAAGGCGTTCATGGCAATGTCCTGGCTAAAAAGTAGGTGGCGCCGTCCGGTAATGACCTGGATCAGTGCGGGCGAGGTAAAAATATCGCCACAAAATGAAAATGTCTACATTTTTATGATTCGACGATACTATTTGTGTTTGTCCATTGTTTTTCGCCGACAGAGGGTTTCGGTATGATCGGCAAAACGTTTTGAGGAACAGGATCTTGGAAGCGCTCGCCCCCCGACAAAACTCAGCATTCAGCGGGTATGAGAGGCTCAAGCAGGACATCATCCGCGGGGTGTTCAAGCCCGGTGAAAAGCTGTTGATGAGTGCCCTCAAGGAACGCTACGACCTGGGTGTGGGCCCGTTGCGCGAAGCTCTGTCGCAACTGGTGGCCGAGCACCTGGTCAACGCGATCAGCCAGAAAGGCTACCGGGTAGCGCCCATGTCGCTGGATGAGATGAACGACATCTACGACGCCCGCGCCAACCTGGAAGCGATGATCATCGCCCTGGCCATCGAGCGCGGCGACGACGCCTGGGAGGCGTCGGTGCTGGCCCACTCGCATACCCTGGCCAAGGTGGTAGAAGTAAAAACCCGCGAGCAGCGGCTGGATGTGTGGGACGAGCGGCACAAGGCGTTTCATACTGCCATTGCCTCGGGCTGCGGCTCCAAGCACCTGCTGCAGGCACGCACCTACCTGTTTGACCAGGCCGAGCGCTACCGCCACCTGTGGCTGACGCAAACGGTGTTTTCCGAACAGGCGCTGGCGCTCAAGCGCCAGGAGCATGCGGCACTGGTCGAGGTGATCCTCGCCCGTGATGCCACACGCGCCAGCGCCATGATGCGCGCGCACCTGATGACACCGGTACCGATCATTGCGCAGATCATGCATGCCGAAGGCATCGGTGCACGCTAGATGAATTTTTCTTAAATCGCCGGTTGTCTATTCTTTGGCACAATCAAATCTTCATTAGATGCCCGGGAACCAGCATGCCTCGCGTACTGACCATCGAAGACGACGCCGTCACCGGCCAGGAAATCGTCGCCGAACTTACCAGCCACGGCCTGGAGGTGGATTGGGCCGACAATGGCCGTGAAGGCCTGGCCAAGGCCATTGCCGGCGGCTACGACCTGATCACCCTGGACCGCATGCTGCCCGAGGTCGACGGCCTGACCATCGTCACCACCCTGCGCAACCTCAAGATCGCTACGCCGATCCTGATGATCAGCGCCCTCTCCGACGTCGATGAGCGGGTGCGCGGCCTGCGTGCCGGCGGAGACGACTACCTGACCAAGCCGTTCGCCTCCGACGAAATGGCGGCGCGAGTCGAGGTATTGCTGCGCCGCAACAGCGTGCCCATGACCCAGACCCGCCTGCAGGTTGCCGATCTGGAGCTGGACCTGATCAGCCACGAAGCGCGCCGCGGTGACAATACCCTCAACCTGCTGCCCACCGAGTACAAGCTGCTGGAGTACCTGATGCGCCACAGCGGCCAGGTGATCACGCGGATGATGATTTTCGAGGAAGTCTGGGGCTATCACTTCGACCCGGGCACCAACCTGATCGACGTGCACATCGGCCGCCTGCGCAAGAAGATCGACTCCCCCGGCCAGTCGCCGCTGATCCGTACGGTACGGGGCTCCGGCTATGCCATTGCTGAACCCGTCTAAAGGCTGGAGCTCCTCTACCAGCCGCCTGCTGGCACTCTACAGCTTTCTGTTCGTGGCCTGGAGCAGCATCCTCATGGGGGTGCTGTATTTCGAGGTGTCCAGCTACCTGAGCAAACTCACCCGTCACTCCATGCTGCAGCGCCAGCACCTGTTCGCACACATGAGCGGCAAGCAGCTGGACGATGCCCTGATTGCCAGCCAGGCGTTCGAGGAGCGCAGCTTTGACGCCTACGGCCTGTTCGACCCTCAGCTCAACCCGATTGGCGGCAGCGTGCGGGCCTTGCCCCCAGAGCTCAGGCTGGACGGCAAGATCCATGAGTTGAAACGCTGCCTGGATGCCGACGACCCTCGCATGCCTCGCGACAGCTGCGACGCGGTGGCAATCAATGTACAGGATGGCCGGTGGCTGGTGCTGGTACGTGACAACGGCTCGCTGTTCGTGGTTACCCGGATCATCCTGCACGCCCTGCTCTGGGGCATCTCGCTGACCCTGATCCCGGGTTTTGCCGGTTGGTACTTGCTACGGCGCAGGCCGCTCAAGCGTATACGTGCGATCCAGGCCCAGGCCGAACTGATCGTCGCCGGCGACCTGACCCACCGCCTGCCTCTGTCGGCCCGCCGTGACGAACTGGACATGCTTGCGGCGATCGTCAATGCCATGCTCGACCGCATTGAACGGCTGATGCACGAGGTCAAGGGTGTGTGCGACAACATTGCCCATGACCTGCGCACACCGCTGACCCGCCTGCGCGCCCAGCTGTACCGTATTCGCCAGCAAAGCGACGTGGACTCTGCGCAAGCCGAAGCACTGGACCAGGCCATCGGCGAAACCGACACCTTGATGGCGCGCTTTCGCGGGTTGTTGCGCATCAGCGAGCTGGAAGACCGCCAGCGCCGCGCCGGCTTCGTCCAGCTTGACCCGCATGAGCTGCTGGTAGAGCTGCACGATTTTTACCTGCCATTGGCCGAGGATGGCGGTATTCACCTGCAGTTGCACCAACCTGCGCAGCTACCGGCACTGCACGGCGACCGCGAGCTGCTGTTCGAGGCCTTGGCGAATCTGGTGGGCAACGCGATCAAGTTCACGCCCGAGGGCGGTCGTGTGCGCATTGCCGCCACGCAGGATGACAACGGCGTGCACATGGCGATCGAGGATAGTGGGCCTGGTATTCCCGAAGCAGAGCGAACGGCTGTACTGAAACGGTTCTATCGCAGCGATGAGGGCCACCGCCATGCCGGCTTCGGGCTGGGGTTGTCGATCGTGGCGGCGATCGTCGACCTGCATGGGTTCGGGCTGGAGATTGGCGAAAGCGAATTGGGTGGGGCCAGGCTGGTATTGCACTGTCCGCTTGCGGGTCTAGGCAAATAAAAGCTGGGGCCGCGTTGCGGCCCTTCGCGGGCACGCCCGCTCCCACAGGTTGGCGCGACATTTCAAGTGTGCGCTATCCCTGCGGGGAGCGGGCGTGCCCGCGAAGGGCTGCACCGCAGCCCCAGTTACTTCAGTCAGCCAGACGCCAGGTAGTCGTGCCCTTGCTGTCTTCCAGCACCACCCCCATGGCAGTCAACTGGTCGCGAATGCGGTCGGACTCGGCCCAGTTCTTGTCCGCACGCGCCTGCAGGCGCGCCTGGATCAAGCCCTCGACTTCAGCCGCATCGACCTTGCCTTCGGCACCGGCACGCAGGAAGTCATCGGCCTCCAGTTGCAGCACACCCAGCACATCCCCCAGCTCGCGCAGTCGACCGGCCAGGCCGGCAGCCGCTTCCGGGTCGCTGTCACGCAGGCGGTTGATCTCGCGCACCAGGTCGAACAGAACGGCACAGGCTTCGGGGGTACCGAAGTCGTCGTTCATCGCCACGCTGAAACGCTCGACAAAGGCTTCGCCACCCTTGGCCGCCACCCGTGGCAGGCCGCGCAGGGCGTGGTAGAAGCGCTCCAACGCACCCTTGGCGTCACGCAGGCTGTCTTCCGAGTAGTTGATCGCGCTGCGGTAGTGGCTGGCCACCAGCAGGTAGCGCACCACCTCCGGGTGGTACTTCTCGAGCACGTCGCGGATGGTGAAGAAGTTGTTCAACGACTTGGACATCTTCTCGCCGTTGATACGGATCATGCCGCAATGCATCCAGGCGTTGGCGTACGGCTTGCCAGTGGCCGCCTCGCTTTGGGCAATCTCGTTCTCGTGGTGCGGGAACTCCAGGTCGCTGCCGCCGCCGTGAATGTCGAAGCTCTCGCCCAGGCAGCAGGTGGACATCACCGAGCACTCGATGTGCCAGCCCGGGCGACCCGGGCCCCATGGCGATTCCCAGCTCGGCTCGCCCGGCTTGACGCCCTTCCACAGTACGAAGTCGAGCGGGTCCTGCTTGGCTTCGTCGACCTCGATGCGTGCACCGATACGCAGGTCTTCGATCTTCTTGCGCGACAGCTTGCCGTAACCGACGAACTTGCCGACGCGGTAGTACACGTCGCCATTGCCTGGCGCGTAGGCGTACCCCTTGTCGATCAGGGTCTGGATCATCGCGTGCATGCCGGCGATATGGTCGGTGGCACGCGGTTCCTGGTCCGGCGGCAGGATGTTCAGGCGGCGTTCGTCTTCGTGCATCGCGTCGATCATGCGGGCGGTCAAGGCGTCGAAACTTTCGCCGTTCTCGTTGGCCCGGTTGATGATCTTGTCATCGATGTCGGTGATGTTGCGCACGTAGGTCAGCTCATAGCCGCTCTTGCGCAGCCAGCGGGTGACCAGGTCGAAGGCCACCATGCTGCGGCCATGACCCAGGTGGCAGTAGTCGTACACGGTCATGCCGCACACGTACATGCGCACCTTGTTGCCATCCAGCGGCTTGAAGGTTTCCTTCGCTTTGCTCAGGGTGTTGTAGATGGTAAGCACGGCGGTTCCTCAGCTGCCCCAGGAGTCACGCAGGGTGACAGTGCGGTTGAACACCGGGCGGCCCGGCTGGCTGTCTTTCAAGTCGGCGCAGAAGTAGCCTTCGCGCTCGAACTGGAAGCGGTCCTCGGGCTGCGCCTGGGCCAGCGACGGCTCGGCACGGCAACCGCTGAGCACTTGCAGCGAAGCAGGGTTGATGTTGTCCAGGAAGCTGCCGCCCTCCTCGGTCTTTTCCGGGTTCGGCGAGCGGAACAGGCGGTCGTACAGGCGCACTTCGCACTCGACGCTGCCCTCGGCCGGCACCCAGTGGATCACGCCCTTGACCTTGCGGCCTTCAGGGTTCTTGCCCAGGGTGTCCGGGTCGTACGAGCAACGCAGTTCGACGATATTGCCATCGGCATCCTTGATCGCTTCGTCAGCACGAATCACGTAGCTGCCGCGCAGGCGCACTTCACCGGCCGGTTCCAGGCGCTTGTAGCCCTTCGGCGGTTCTTCCATGAAGTCGTCGCGGTCGATGTACAGCTCGCGGGAGAACGGCAGTACACGCACGCCCATGTCTTCCTTCGGGTGGCGTGGCAGCTCAAGCTGCTCGACCTGGCCTTCCGGGTAGTTGGTGATGACCACTTTCAGCGGGCGCAGCACGCACATGGCGCGTGGCGCGGTGCGGTCCAGATCGTCACGGATGCTGAACTCGAGCATCGACATGTCGACCACACCGTCGGAACGGTTGGTGCCGATCATTTCGCAGAAGTTGCGGATCGAAGCCGGCGTATAGCCACGGCGACGGAAGCCGGACAAGGTCGACATGCGTGGGTCGTCCCAGGCGTCGACGTGCTTCTCGTCCACAAGTTGCTTGAGCTTGCGCTTGGAGGTGATGGTGTAGTTCAGGTTCAGGCGGCTGAACTCGTACTGGCGCGGGTGTGCCGGCACCGGCAGGTTGTCGAGGAACCAGTCGTACAGCGGACGATGCCCTTCGAACTCCAGGGTGCAGATCGAGTGGGTAATGCCCTCGATGGCATCCGACTGGCCGTGGGTGAAGTCGTAGTTGGGGTAGATGCACCACTTGTCGCCGGTCTGGTGGTGGTGGGCATGGCGAATGCGGTACAGGATAGGGTCGCGCAGGTTCATGTTTGGCGAGGCCATGTCGATCTTGGCCCGCAGCACACGCTCGCCGTCCTTGAACTCGCCGGCCTTCATGCGGGCGAACAGGTCGAGGTTTTCTTCCACGCTGCGTTCGCGGAACGGGCTGTTCTTGCCCGGCTCCTTGAGGTTGCCGCGGTACTCCTTGGCTTGTTCAGGGGTGAGGTCGCAGACATAGGCCTTGCCACGCTTGATCAGCTCGACCGCCCAGTCGTGCAACTGGTCGAAGTAGTCGGAGGCATAGCGCACGTCGCCGCCCCACTCGAAGCCCAGCCATTTGACATCGCTCTGGATGGCGTCGATGTACTCCTGGTCTTCCTTGGCCGGGTTGGTATCGTCGAAACGCAGGTGGCAGACGCCGCCGAACTCCTTGGCCAGGCCGAAGTTGACGCAGATCGACTTGGCGTGGCCGATGTGCAGGTAACCATTGGGCTCCGGCGGGAAACGGGTGACGATGCTGCTGTGCTTGCCCGAGTCCAGGTCGGCCTGGATGATCGGCCGCAGGAAGTTCGCAGGGACAGCGGGGGCGCCTTTGGCAGCGGCGTTGGGCGCGTTGTCGGCAGTGGGCTTGCTCATAGGATCCTTGAATGCGTGTGTCCAGCCTGGGTAGGCCGATTGAATCAAAGGGCCTATCATAGCCGAAGCAGTCAAGCTGCTGACAGCCGCGCCCGGACAAACTGATGTGATTTATCACGGCTTTTTGCCGCAGCCTGGCAAAATGGCCAGTGCGCGCCATGTGTCGCGATCGCCTGATCCTGCGTCTGGTGATAACCCGCGCCCTGCGCACCCTAATTTCTGATTGCCTTGAAAGAGCGAGTTTCAGCATGTCCAAAGTCAAACTGAGCACCAACCACGGCGACATCGTCCTGCAACTGGACGCCGAGAAAGCGCCGCTGACTACCGAAAACTTCGTTCAGTACGTCAAGGATGGCCACTACGATGGCACCGTATTCCACCGTGTGATCAAAGGCTTCATGATTCAGGGCGGCGGCTTCGAAGCCGGCATGAACCAGAAGAAAACCCGCGCCAGCATCCAGAACGAAGCCGACAACGGCCTGAAGAACAAGAAGTACAGCATCGCCATGGCCCGCACCATGGAGCCGCACTCTGCCTCGGCGCAGTTCTTCATCAACGCCTCCGACAACGACTTCCTCAACCACAGCGGCAAGAACGTGCAAGGCTGGGGCTATGCCGTATTCGGCGAAGTGATCGAAGGCCGTGAAGTGGTCGACGCCATCGAAAAGGTCGCCACCGGTTCCAAAGCTGGCCACCAGGACGTACCGGCAGACGACGTGATCATCGAGAAAGCCGAGATCATTGAGTGATTCTGCTGATCTCTGATCTGCACCTGCAAGAAGAACGCCCGGATATTTCCCGGGCGTTTCTTGATCTGCTCGATGGCCGCGCCCGGCACGCCAAGGCCCTGTACATCCTTGGTGACTTCTTCGAAGCGTGGATTGGCGACGATGCCATGACGCCCTTCCAGCAGTCGATCTGCCAGGCCATGCGCCGGCTGAGCGACAGTGGTACGGCCATCTACCTGATGCATGGCAACCGTGACTTCCTGATTGGCCAGGCCTTTTGCGAGGCGGCGGGCTGCACGCTGTTGAACGACCCCAGTGTGATCGAACTGGGCGGTGAACAGGTGCTGCTGATGCACGGCGACACCCTGTGCACCCGCGACCTGGGCTACATGAAGATGCGCCGCCTGCTGCGCAATCCGCTGAGCTTGTGGATCCTGCGCCACCTGCCGCTGTCGGCCCGCTACCGGCTGGCGCGCAAGCTGCGCAATGAAAGCCGTACACAAACGCGGATGAAGTCCACCGAAATCGTCGACGTCACGCCAGAAGAAGTACCCAAGGTGATGGCGGCGCATGGCGTGCGCACCCTGGTGCATGGCCATACCCATCGGCCGGCGATTCACAAGCTGGTGGTCGACGGGCAACCGGCACGGCGTATCGTACTGGGCGACTGGGATCGCCGCGGTTGGGCCTTGCAGGTTGACGAACAGGGCTTTCAGCTGGCGCCGTTCGAGTTTTCCTGACATTACAGGGGCTCGCGGGCAAGCCCGCAGGCCCCTGTAGGAGCCGGTTTACCCGCGAATGGGCCGGCGCAGGCTGACGCCTCAGGGCTGGCTGACTACCGCCCCTTTGTCCCGCTCACTGATCACCACTTCCCGATACTCCGGGTCTGCCTTGATCTGCGCCTCGGTAAACGGAATCACCGCCAGTTGCTTGGCCGCAAATGCCTTGGTCTGATCACTGGCATGCGCCGAAGCCTTCTCACTCGACTGGGAGAACGCCAGCAGGCCACGGGCTTCTGGCCCCTTGTCGGTGAAGCTGACCAGTTGCAGGTAGCTGGTGCCACTCACCACCAGCCGCTTGCCCTGCCCGTGCGGCACGCTGTAGATCGCGTTGTACACCCCGAGTGCCTGCGGGCCACCCGGTACCGGCGTGCCATCAAGGGCCTGTTGCACCTGCCCCCAACGGGCATTCCGGGCAACGCCACTTTCACTGACCTGCTTGAGCGACACCAGTGCTGCCTGATGTACCCGCTTGCTCACCGCCGCCTGCTCGACAGCCAGGCCGCGTGGGGTGTGTTGCGGGTCGGCCGGGTTGAATGCCACTCGCCAGCTTTCCGGGTCCTCAGCCAGCGTATTGAAGAGGTTCTGGAAGTGCACCAGGCCCATACCACTGTCGAGGTCGGCCTTGCCGTTCCAGGCGGCCAGGCTGCTGCACACTGGCTGCACCTCTGCACTGGCACCCTCGCACCATTGCAGCAGGTCTGGCAACACCAGGCTGGCCAGGTACACCTCGTCATCGGTGACCATGCGCTGCAGTTCATCTACCCCTAGCCGGGCTTTGCCTTGCAGGCGCTGCAGGGCAAAGCGACCACGCATGCCCAGCGGCTGGTCACTGCGGCTGACCAGTGGAGAATAGCCAGTCAGCGGCTGCGCCGGGTTGGCCATCCAGGCCGGGTCGTTAGAGTTCTGCACGAAGTCTTCACGCTCCAGGCTTGGCAGTAGCCGCGCCGGGAAGATGCCCGGTTGCGCAGCCTGCGCGTCAACCTTCCACTGGCATGCACTGCGCGAGCCATCCAGCACCACCAGGCGCCCTTGCGCCTGCGGGTTGCTGCAGGCATCCAGCAGTTGCTGGTCGACATAGGGCACGACCGACTGGTTCAGGTACAAAGCCCGCCCCCCTTCGTCCACGGCCAGCGTGTTGACCCACGGGATACCCTGCAACTGTTCGACCGAACCCTTCAATGCCGTCAGGCTGTCGGCACGGTTGATCTGGTACCACTGCTGCAACACCCGTGTGTTTTCAAGGTTGGCGTCTCGCAAGCTGTAAGCCGCCTGCGCATTCCAGTCCAGGTGACCTGGCCATTGCACCACAGGGCCGAACTGCGAACTGTAGACCTGCCGCTCAATCTGGCTCAGGCTGCCATCCGCGGCCTTGGCCATAACACGGATGGTTTGCCGGGCCATCGGCAGCGACTTGCCATCGAGCATATAGCGGGTCGGGTCTTTGGGGTCGAGTTGCAGGCGGTAGAGCGTGAAGTGCTTGGAGGTGTCCACGGTGTGCGTCCACGCCAGGTGCTTGTTGAAACCGATGTTGACGACCGGCAGGCCTGGTAGCGCCGCCCCCATCACATCGAGCTGGCCGGGAATGGTCAGGTGCATCTGGTAGAAGCGCATGCCGCCCATCCACGGGAAGTGGGGGTTGGCCAGCAACAGGCCGCGGCCATTGGCTGAGCGCTGCGCGCCTACTGCCACCGCATTGCTGCCGCGCTCCGAAGCGAACCGCGCCTGCCGGGCCAAAGCGGTGGCAAAGTCCGCTGACGATTGCTGGCTGGTCAGCGTTGGCGGTTGCGCCCCCGCCAACGCCTCGACGAACTGCCCGACACCGCCCTCGGCCAGCAAACGGCGGGTCAGCTTGACCAGATCCTGGCTGCTGATGGGCCGCACCCACTCACCGTCGCCACACTCGGCAGGCAGCCCTTGACGACGGCGCTCGGCCAACGCCCGGTTGTAGCCGCTGGCATAGCCCGCCAGCAATGCCTGCACCGGCGCGGGTTGCGCCTGCAGGAAGGCATCGACCGCCGCTGGGCTGTTGAGCCAGGTGAAGAACAGGTCGCTGGCCAGGTTGTCACGCTGCTCCAGGGTCTTGCCCTTGGTGCCGAAAAAGCGTGAGCGCTCACCGTTCACGGTCAGCACTTCATTGGCAAGCAGGCATAGGTTGTCCTGGGCGTAGGCATAGCCGACGCCATAGCCCAGGCCACGCTCATTCTTGGCCACGATATGCGGTACGCCGTAACGGGTGTGGCGGATCTGGGCAGTGGCATCGGCTATCGCGGGCTGGGCCTGCACGCCGACGCTGAAGGCCACCAGGGCAGCGGCCAGGCCGGCGCAAGTCATGGGACGGCAAAGTGGAAACACGGGCACTCCTCGGGTTCGGGGGTCATCCCGATCAGACGAATGGCCAGATGAATATTTTACGTATTACAAGGCGACGGAACGTCTTGATGAGAAACAGGCATTTTTTTCACGAATGGGTTGCAGTTTTTGCGTGCTCATTCGTCCTAGTAAGTGAGCCACCCACATTTCGGGTTCGTCCACGAAAAGGAGCATTCGCATGTACAACCCGCAAACCTCGATCCAGGCCGGGCACGCCCCAGGCAAAGCGTCCAAGGGACAGGACGTATTTGCTGAAGAACGTGTCGGCAACGAACAGATCCGCGAGCTGTTGCGCACCTTCGGCCTGCGCACCAGCCTGATCCGCCTCAAGGTTATCGACGCCTTGCACGCCGCCGACCGCAATGGCCGCAGCATTGGCGTGCGCGGGGTGCACGCACAACTGGAACAACTGGATATCCCGCTGTCGTTCCTCAGTGTGCGCGAAGTGCTCAAGCGCCTGTGCACCGAAGGCGTCATACAACTGGGTAGCGACAAATGCTACAGGCTCAACCCCCAGGCGCGCGCCGTGCTGGAGCAAACACCGTCGCGCTGAGCGCATGGCCGGCCATGCCTGGCCGGCCCGCGCAGATCAGGGCTTGACCTTGCGCCGCAGAATGCCGTTGATCACCACGACCACCACGGCAATGGCGATGGCCAGCATCTGGAAGGTCTGCTCACTGATCGTGCCCTGCTTCTGCAGGTGGGACAGGCCCAACATAAGGCCCAGTACCACCAGGATGATCAGAAGTGAATATTTGAGGCGCTGCACGTGTGTCATCGAATGTTCCTTGCAACATCAGGGGCAAATGGCTCGCAACGAGCCGCGGCAATGATACAACGGTCACCGCCCCCGGCGCTGGATTTCCTGCTGGGTGGGGTGACGTCAGCCTGAAAGCATGGGGCTCCCTAGCACCCACGCCGGAGGCACCATGTACAAACCCCTGTTGTTCGCATCGCTGTTACTGACCCCGCTCTCCCTTCATGCACTGGACACCCAGCAGACGCCGGCCGAACACCTGCTCGAACTGGGCCGCGAGTTGGCCACCCATGCCGGTGCCAGCCAATGGCAACAACTGTGGCAACGCGTACGCCAGGCCGGCTACCTGCAGACCGATGCTGCACCGGTACATTTCAGCGTGCCCACAGCCCGCTTGCCCGACCTGGCCCGACTGACACTGGCACAGGCCGACCAGGCACAGCCACTGCGTCAGACCCAGGTACTGTACCGCCGCCACTTTGCCGACCAGGTCATCGGCCAGCGCAACGGCCAGCCGTTGCACGCGCTGTGCCTGCTGGTCGATTGGCGCACGTTGCCGCCGGGCATGCGCGATACCCCTCAAGCCTATCTGGGTAGCGCCAGCTTGCTGAGCAGTTATCCGTGCGATTGAGGGGTGCCGCACCCACTCCACATCATCGGAAGTGACCCGACAGGAAACCAAGCGGCACAGCCAAATATCGGCGCCATTTCCTACAGAGCCAGATATCGCTGCCTGCAAATCCTGTTCACCGAAGCTACAACCCCCAACCCCTATGCCGCCTAGCGACGCGCCTCGGCTGTCGCACAGAATTTGCTCACACCTTCGACATAACGCCGCGGGTGATCGGGTCGCACATCCCATCCACCCCGAAGGAGCGCCATATGCAAATGCCAGATTTGAGCCAGATCGATATCAGCCAACTGCCCCACTCACTGCAGGCCCTGATCGACTGTATCGGCATCGAAAACGCCTACCAACTGACCTGCGCCTACGGCGGCAGGCCCAAGTACATACCCAAGCACCGCGAGCGCACCAAGCTCGCCGACGTGCTGCCGGCCGAAGCGCTCGACGCACTGATCAAGCGCTTTGCCGGGGTCGCCTTGGAGATCCCCAAGGCTGACCACTTTCTGCGTCAACTGCGCAACCAGCAGATTCAGAAGGAGAGCGCCAACGGACTGTCCCGCAGCCTGCTGGCCAACAAGTACGGCCTGAGCCTGCGGCAGATCGGCAACATCCGGCGCCAGGAGCTTTGCACGCGCTGACGCCCGAACACCGTAGCTGCCATTCGCGGCTGCCTTACCCCTACATAGAGCGAGCTTTCCGATATGTCGTTAGATAACAGCCTTATAGGCTCCGTCATCAATGCCCTGCCGATGGACCGCATGATCGCCGGTCCCTTGCAGGCCATGGTCCAGGCGCAGGTAACCGCCAGTAAATCGTACGCCGACTTCCTGATGCAGGTATGCGTCCAGGATGGCAAGGCAGTCGCCATCCAGTTCGACTACGACGAAACCATCGTCGATGAACAGGGCGAGTACAAAGGCGTGGTCAGCAAGACCATGAAAGTGCCGCTGATGGCGGCCATTACCCACCCCAACATTTCCATCGAAGAGGGTAATGTAGCGTTCGAGCTGGTTATCAACCAGATGTCGGAAGATGTTTCCAGCAAGGACATGAATGCAGAAGCTAGCGGCTCACTCGGATGGGGGCCGTTCAGGCTGAACGTGAAAGGCAGCGTAAGCCACAAATCCACGCAAACCCGCAAAACAGATACTCGCGCCCGCTATGCCTTCAACACGACCCTGAAGCGTCAGGAACCGCCCGAAGCGATGATGAGGGTAATCGAGTTCCTCACTGACGCCGCGACCAAGCCAACCGTTGTCCGAACCGCCGAACTGCAATGCCCGGACGAAATCTCCCAGGCGGATACCTTGAAACGGCCCGCGCCTGCAAACCTGCCGACCCCGTAAACCGCTGGTGCTTGACCCGATTGCCCCTCCTGCCGGTTTTGGGAGGGGCACACCCTGGCCTGAGGAGTCGAATCGTTGCAAAAGCCCCCCGCCCCCATGACCTCCATTGACCTGCGTGAAATTACCCGTGGCCTGCAAGAAGCCGCCAGTGCCACCAACAGCCTGATTGCCCAGCAGTACATCAACCTGTTCGACCAGTTTTTCGAGTGCGACACCGAAGCACTGGGCGCCCCCATGAAAGCCAAGATGGTCGAGGTGGCCATGGATGGGCAGCACATCATGCGCGTCCCCTTGTTTGCGCTGGTGTCACCGAAAGGACTGGCCCTGGAGCGCATGCAGGTCGACCTGTCGGTAAGGGTCAAAGGCACCGAGGCGCAGCAGGCACTGCTGACCGCAAGCGAGAGCAAGGCCGCGAGCTTCAAGGTCACCATTGGTGGCCAAGGCCGTCAGGGCGAAAACCGCGACCCGGACGAAGTGCAGATCCGCATGCAGTTTCAGGCAAGCGAACCGCCAGAGGCCTTGAACCGGTTGATCGAGGAATACACCAACCTGATCGTCCCGGTACGCGCCACCCCCCCACCGCCCTCACCCGACACCAACGAGTTCATCGAGGCGGCCACCGTCCGTTGATGGCCGCCACGCTGCGGGCCTAGAAGTCGCGCTTGTAGAAGATGTCCAGTGAGCTTGCCAGCCCACTGGCGGCCTCGAGGTAGACCCTCTTGCTCAGCTTGTAGCGCAACGCGATCGTGTTGGCCGGTTCGAACACCCCCACCCCGTAACGAAGGCTCAGCTTCTCAGTGATGTTACCGCTGGCGACCACGCTGGTGCTGTTGCCAGAACCTTCGGTATCCAGCTGAAAGTCGTCGATCCCCAGACTCGAAGCCAGGCTGCCGGTAATGCCGGCGCTCCCGGCAAGGCCCAGGCCCAGCGCCGCTTCGGCGAGCATGTTGTTATCCTCGCCGGTATTGCCCAATGGCCGCCCCAATACCAGGTACGAAAGCGCCTGTTCCTGGCTCATGGCCGGCTCCGAGAACACTTGGGTCGTCGGCTGCTCGGCGCTGCCGCTCAGGCGAATGCCGGCAATCACGTCGTCGACCCTGCGGATCGCTTCGATGTCCAGGTACGGCTGGTCGATCGGACCGGCGAACAGCAGGCGCGCCCGGCGTATGGTGAGGCGCTGGCCGTAGGCGCGGTAGCGGCCGTCTGCCAGGCTCAGTTCGCCACGGGTATCGAGGTTGTCGCCGATGTGCACATGGCCAAGCAGGTTGGCGGTAAGTCCAAAGCCGCTGAACGACAGCTTGTCGCGACCCACTTCGACATCGATGTCCATGGCCATTGCCATGGGTGGCTTGCCTTCCTCGGTCTGGTGACCGACGATTACCGTGTCATCCGACACCTTGACCGTGGACGGCGGCAGCTCACGTACAGTGATCTTGCCCTTGGGCACCTGCACCTTGCCGGTCACCGACAGCTTGTCATCGATCAGGCGCAAGGTCAGGTCCGGGGCAACTTCCAGCGTGGCGTAGGGCTCTACCGCGACCGGCAGTTGCTGGCCTTGCAGACGCACGTCCATGCCCAGTGCCTGCCCCCAGGTGAGGTTGCCGCTCAACTGGCCACGTCCCGCCTCGCCACTGCGCCAGTTACCGGTGAGCTGGACTTGCTCGCCGGCAATCAGCGCCTGCAGTGACAGGTCCTGAAGGCTGGCCGGCAGCTCGGCACCACTGACTTCGCCACCGCTGAGCACCAGGTTGCCGTTGACCTGAGGTGCCAGCAAGGTGCCTGAAAGCCGACCACTGCCATTGAGCTGCCCGGCCAGGCGTTCGACCATGGGCACGAACGGGCGGGCCACCGACAGGTCCAGACCGGCCAAGCGGAAATCACCCGACAACGGTTTGTTCTTGCCCAGCGGATCGAGCCGGGCGTTGACGTTCAGCTCACCCAGGCGCTCACCGCGAAACGCCAGGCGCGTATCGATGCGCCGCGGTGCCAGCGTGCTGTCCAGGCGCAGGGCCTGGTAAGGGAAATCGATCCAGCGGCCTTTGTCGCGCACACGCAGGGTGCCGCCACTGGCATCGACAACGACAGTGCCCTTGGGGCCGCTGGCCGGGATGTCCAGATTGATATCGGCGTTGAGCAGGCCTTGCCAGGCAAAGTCCTTCGGCAGCCACTGGGCCAGGCTGCCCAGCGGGAACTGCTTGAGGTGGTAGCGCAGGCGCGGTTCGGGGGCCAGCCGCTGGTCGTCGCCACACAGGCTTGCCTGGCCGGAGCGCCAGCAGTGGGCCCCGAAGTCGAGCTGGCCGCTGGCCAGCCGCTGCAGGCGTGCAGGCGCCTGCAACTGCCAGTCCTGGCCGCCGGCCTGGATTCGGCCACTGGCCAGGCGCCCGCGCCAGTCACCTTTGTTCAACTGGCCATCCAGGCCAAGGTCGAGCTTAAGCTGCGGGCCGTCCAGCGCCAGGGTCAAGGCCTGCTGGCGAATGTCGCCTTTGCCGTTGGCCTGCAACGTGCCCAAGGCTGTGTCACCCAGGTGGATACCGGTTGCCTTGAGCTCGACTACACCGCGCTGGACGCTGTCCAGGCGCGCATCCAGGTCCAGCTGCTGCAGGCGGTTTTCGGCCTGGGCCAAGCGCTGGCCCTGCAGGGTCAGCGTACCTTGCGGGGCCTGCAAGGTGCCGGCGACATCCAGCCGGCCCTTGACCCGGCCTTGCAACCTTGGCCACAGCTGGCCCAGGCGCGGCAAGTCAAGGTCGACTCGCCCAGCCAGGCGCTGTTGCAAGCTGCCACTGCCGTTGATGCGGTTGTCACCCAACTGGATGGCCAGTGTGCCCAGGGTCCAGTTTTGCCCCGCCCCCTGGGCCTCGGCCTTGAGCATGGCTGGCTGACCACGCAGGCGGCCTTTGAGGTCAAGCTGGGCATCGAGGGTAAGCGCATCGCCTTTCAGTTCGCCTTTGCTGCGCAGTGGCCCCGCCAGGGTGCCCGGCAGTTCGGCCAGCCAATACGCCGGATCGAGCGCGGAGAGCTGCAGGTCGACATCCCAGGCCAGGGTGTCGGCAAAACGTACGGCGACACTGCCGGCTGCCTTGCCCTGGCCGGCGGTCAGCGCCAATTGCGGCAGTTTCACCTGGGTGAGGTCACCTTCGAACGGGCTGGCGATGCTGAACGCTCCCGCCGGGCCGTCCAGGTCGCCCGTGAAGGTACCCTGGTAATTGCCATCGCGATAATGCACCTGGGTATTGAAGCGCTTGAGGTTGACTTCGGGGGGAGTCTCCAGTGGGTACAGACGCAACCACGGGAAGTCCTGCCAGTCCAGCTGCGCATCGGCGCTCAGGCCTTGCTGCCAGTCAGCCGTGGCTTGCAGCTTGACCCGTTGGCTGTCGCTGGCGGTCAGGTCCAGGGCATCGAGCCTGGCGCCTTTGCTGTCGACCAGACCGGACAGGACCAAGGCGATCGGTGACTGCTCGGCCGGCAGGCTGGCCCTGCCAGACAGTTGATAGCCATCGAGCAGATCGCCCTTGGCATCGAGCTCAAGCGCGTTCAATTGCAAGGTGTCAGGCAACGCACCAGCCGGTTTGAACGCCTCGGAACGGATGCGCAAGGTCGCCGGCAGGTGCTCGGCCAATGCCTGCAACTGCCCGCTCAATGTGGCATCGAGGTAACCGCTGCTGGTGCCGGCGAGTTCCAACGTCTTCTGCAGTTGGCCATTGGCTGTCAGTGCCAGTTGCCAGGGTTTTTCGTCTACCGTAGGCAACTGCAACTGCGCCTGCAGTTGCACCGGCCAGTCGCCTTCGGGTTGCAGGTCGCCCTGCAGGTTCAATTGCAGGTCGTCGCGCAGCAGCCGCAGGCTGTCGATGCGTATCCCGCTGTGGGTCCAGTGCGCAGCCAGTTGCAAGTCGCCAAGCAGGTCACTGCCATCCAGGCGCAACTGCCCGACCTTCACCTCGCCCAGTTCGATGGCCAGCGGCAAGCGCAGGGTCGGCAATTCCAGCGGGGCGCTCTCGGCCGGTTCGGTGCTTGGCGCAAAGGCCATGTCAATGCGGTCTGCCTGCAACCGGTCAATGCACAAGGTAGCGCGCAGCAAACAAGCCGGCGACCAGGCCAGCAACGGCGCTTGTAACTCTACCTTGCTGCCGGCGTCGGCCCAGCTCAGCCGGCTGGCCTGCCAACTGCCCGCCAGGCGCCCCTGGAAGTCGGCCACTTCAAGCCCGGGCACCTTGCCCAGTGCCCAGCGGCTGCCGGCCTGGGTACCCAGCAGCAGGCCGAGCACCAGGCCCACGCTCGCGACGCCCCCAAGCAGGCCCAGCACACTATATTTGATTACGCGTTTCACAGCTCGGGCCCCATGGAAAAGTGCAGGCGAATGCCCCCTTCGTCATCCAGCGCCTTGGCCAGGTCCAGGCGCAACGGCCCGACCGGCGATACCCAGCGTACACCAAAGCCGACGCCGGTCTTGAGGCTGGGCAGTTCCAGGTCGTTGAACGAGTTACCTTGGTCGACGAAGGTCGCGACGCGCCATTTTTCGGTCAGCGAATACTGGTACTCGACACTCCCTGCCACCAGGTAGCGCCCGCCAATACGGTCACCGTCGCTGTTCTTCGGGGAAAGGGTCTGGTAGTCGTAACCGCGCACACTCTGGTCGCCACCCGCGAAGAAACGCAGCGACGGCGGAATGTTGTTCTTGAAGCCATTGGTCGCACTGCCGCCAAACTGTACGCGCCCAAGAAAGCGGTGGTTGTGGCCGAGCGTGGTCAGGCCTTTGAGCAATACGTTGCCGTGTAGCAGGTTGGTGTCGGACACCAGCCCTTCCTTGGCAACTTGAACATCGAACTGCAAGCGATAGCCGTTGTGTGGGTCGATGCGGTTGTCACTGCGCAGGAAGGAATAGCTGGCACCCGGCATCAACAGGTTGCTCAAACCGGAGTCGTCACCCAGGCGATATTCTTCGCGTTGGTACTTGAGCGAAATCACCCGTTGCCAGCCACTGGGCAGCTTGCTGTGCCACTCAGGGCCGACCGTCAACAGCTTGCTGAGCGTGTCGGTGCCGGCAAGCTCCTCGTTCTGGTAGCCACCGGCAAAGCGCAGCTTGTCGGTCAGCGGCGGGTCGAGCGGAATGTCGTACCACAGGCCGACGTTCTGGCGCGGTGCCGACAGTTCGGTTTCCCAGCCATAGCTGTGGCCTTGCGGGTTGACCCAGTGGCGGGTCCAGTTGGCCTTGCCGCGTGGCCCGACGTCGGTCGAGAAGCCCAGGCCAAGGCCCATGGTGCGTGGTTTACGGGTTTGCAGGTGAACATCCACCGGGATGTCTTCGCCCACAGCAGCAGTGGGCGCCGCATCCACGCGCACGCCTTCGAAATAGCCGCTCGATTGCAGGTCGTTGTTCAGTTCCGCGATCAATTCCGAGTCGTAGGGAGTGCCCGGCTTGAACGAAACCATGCGCTGCAGCAGGTCCTCGTCCAGCGGCGTGTCGCCACCGAAGGTGACGGCGCCCAGGCGATAACGCGGGCCACTCTGGTAGACCAGGTCGATATCGGCCACACCGGCTTGCGGGTCGACAGCCAGACGCTGACTAGTGAAGCGCCCACTGAAGAAGCCATAGCGCGACGCCTGGTTCTGGATCAACCGCTTGGCATCCTCGTAATGGCCGTGATTGAGTTGTTCACCCGCCCGCAGCGCCTTGCTGCCAGGCACGCGGAAGGCTTTCATCTCGCTGGCTGGGCCCTCGATGCGCACGGTAACGTTGCGCAGGCGAATCGGTTCGCCCGGGTTGATGCTGATAATCAGTTGTGGGGGATGGTCTGCGTCGCTGGCGGGCTTGACCTCGGTATCGATCTGCGCCTGATAGTAGCCGAGTGCCTGCGCCGCTTTGCGCGCCTGCTCCTCTGCCCCGCGACTGAAGCGCAAAAGTGCTTCTTCGTCGCGGTCACCCAAAGTGCCGATATAGCCTTCGACATTGGCCTTGAGCGCCTTGTTGGCCGGCTTCACCTTCACCAACAACTCGCTCTGGCCCCATGCTGCGAAACTGGCGACCCAGAAAACCAGGCCCCAGGTCAATCTTCCTGAATACGTCATGCGGCGCATGCTACCAGAGCCAGGCGCTCAAGGGAGCCGCCTGGCGGCCTGTTCAGGTCAATGCGGGTTTTGACGAGACTGGATTAGGATGAAAGAACACCCTCTCCCGGATCGGCCCTACAGCTACTTCACCAATTTCCTCATAACCCTGACGCTGGTAAAAAGCCAGGTAGTGCTCGTTACCGGTGTCCAGCACCACACCTTGGGTGCCTGGGTCTTCCGCGCACCAGTCGTGCACGGCTTGTAACAATTGCTCGCCGTAGTGCTTGCCCTGAAATTGCGGATGCACCCCCAGCAACGGCAGCATATGTACCTGGTCAGTGGGCAGGCAGGCGGCCAACGCGGCCTGGTAATCCATGTAGCGCCGCGTACAGCGCAGGCCGGTCCCCAGCATCATGCGCAGGCGCCAGGCCCAGCTGTCGGCCACGCCCAGCCGGCGCAGCGGCGGCACGATCAGGGCCAGGGCAATCAGGCGGTCCTCGACCAACAGGCCGATGGCGGGCAGTTGCAGGTAGAAGTGCTGGCGTACCCATTCACGCACCATCACCCGCAGGCGCCGCTCATACCCCGGGCGCTGGGCTTCGAAGAGATAGGCGAAGGTGGGCTCGTGGCGGTAGGCGTTGTACAACAGCGAACGCGCCTCGCGGCTGTAACCATCATCGAGCAGGCAGACACGGGCCGGGGCGGCTGTGGTTTCGGGCATTACGGGCAGACCTCCTGGAATGGGCATACTGTGCCTTGGAGGTGCCCCTGCGCGCTTCGTTCAACCCCAACAGCACGTTAGCAGCAGGCTCGCCTGGCCGCCATGCTGGTGATGAAGGTCGATGTCGGCTAGCATCGCGCCTTTTACCGGGATTGTCTTTCCATGAAGATCGTCTGTTTCAACATCAACGGCCTGCGGGCCCGCCCGCATCAGCTGGCGGCGCTGATCGAAAAGCACCAGCCGGACGTGATCGGCCTGCAGGAAACCAAGGTCAGCGACGATCAGTTCCCGCTGGCCGACGTGCAGGCTCTGGGTTACCACGTGCACTATCACGGCCAGAAGGGCCACTACGGCGTGGCCCTGCTGTCGCGCCAGGCGCCGCTGAGCCTGCACAAGGGCTTTGCCACCGACGAAGAAGACGCCCAGCGCCGCTTCATCTGGGGCACCTTCGCCGATGCCGACGGCAACCCGATCACCATCATGAATGGCTATTTCCCCCAGGGCGAGAGCCGCGACCACCCCACCAAGTTCCCGGCCAAGCAGCGCTTCTACAGCGACCTGCAGGCACTGCTGGAAAGCCAGTTCCGCAACGACCATCCAGTGCTGGTGATGGGCGACATGAACATCTCGCCGCAAGACTGTGATATCGGCATCGGCCCGGACAACGCCAAACGCTGGCTGAAGACCGGCAAGTGCAGCTTCCTGCCGGAAGAGCGTGAGTGGATGGAACGTTTGAAAGGCTGGGGGTTGGTAGACAGCTTCCGCCATCTGTACCCAGACGTGACCGACCGCTTCAGCTGGTTCGACTACCGAAGCCGCGGCTTCGAGGACGAGCCCAAGCGCGGCCTGCGCATCGACCTGATCATGGCCTCACAGCCGCTGGTGCCGCGCATCAAGGCAGCGGGGGTGGACTATGAACTGCGCGGGATGGAAAAGCCGTCGGACCATGCGCCGATCTGGTTGGAGTTGAGCTGACTCTGGTGACGGGCCCAAGGTGCATGCCTTGGGCCCACACTTACAACCCCAGCCTCAACGCCTCCCCTACCCCCGCCCCACGCACATCGTCCGCTGCGCTGACCAAGGCAAAGTTATAAGCCCCATGCGACCAGTACCGCGCTTCCAGCTGGCCATCGACCCGCTGCCCGTCCGGCATGCGCCGATAAAGGTCGCCCGGCGAGCGCAGGAACAGGCTGATGCGCTGGCCCTTGCCATCCTCGAACACCAGTAATGCAGCCGGCCCTTGTTCGTTGCTGAGCAAGCGCGCACCCACCGGCTTGAAACCGTAGCCCGCCAGGTCCGGTAACTGGCCCACCCGGCTGAAATAGCGCCCCAGCCAATCGCGTAACTGCCCAGGATCACTGGCCTGGATATCCAGTGTTTCACTGCCGGCGAACAAACGATGCGCCTGAACAGCGTCAGCCATGGGCAGGTCGGCTCGTGCCAGGGTTGCATCGCGCACTTGCCAGCCACCCAAGCCCCCCACACCCAACGCCAGCATCACCACCGCCGCCGCAACCCAGCGCCGCTGCCGACGCTGGCGCAATTGCCGACGCAACTGGCCAAGGTCCAACTGCGCTGCACCGGGCAGCTCGCCCAATCCCGCCAGTGCCGTACGCAGCCGCCGGGCATCGGCGCGCCAGCCTTCCACCCGTTCCGCAGCCTGCGGGTTGGCCGCCAGCCAGGCCTGCACCTCGGCCCGGCGCACAGGTTCCAGGCGCTCATCGACGTAAGCGTGCAATTCATCATCGGTGGGGATCAGGCGCGTCATTTCAGTCTCCGCAAGGCCGGGGGTTGGGGGTTGCCCTCGGTCAGTTCGCGCAAGGCATTGCGCGCGCGCGAAAGGCGCGACATCACAGTGCCGATGGGGATGCCCAAGGCCTGGGCGGCCTCCTTGTAACTCAAGCCCTCGATGCTGACCAGCAACAACAAGGCACGCTGCTCCGCCGATAGCCGGGCAAAGGCCTGCAGGTCGGCCTGGGCCAGGACGATGGCTTCGATGTTGTCACCAGCCGGCTCTTCGTCGCGCTCGTTACGGCCGAACCAGGACAACCAGCGCGCATGCAAGCGCTCACGGCGCTTACCGTCGAGGAACTGTCGATAAAGGATGGTGAACAGCCAGGCACGCAGGGCATCGGCGTCCCGTTGCTGGTCGCGGCGGCTCAGGGCCCGCTCGACCGTCGCCTGCACCAGGTCGTCGGCGCTGCCCGGCTCGCGGGTCAGCCACACGGCAAAGCGGCGCAGGCGGGCCAGCAGCTCGCGCCACTGGTGGTCGTCCAAATCGTGCATGGTCAGGTACCGGCCTCTGGGGTTGTCAGTGTAAAGGGCAGACGCCTGTGAACAAATTCTATTCCCGATGAGGGAATAACTTTTTCCCTGCCCCGTCGTACTGGCACCTTCACTGAACCGGACATTGACCATGAACACACCCTTGCACGGCCCGGCCAAAGCCTTGCGCCTGGCCGCCATTGGCGGCGTGCTGCTGGCCGCAGGTGCCGGCTTTGCCTATGCCGCCGGTTGGCTCGGCGAACCCCGGCTGACGCCACAGCGCATCATCGACACCTTCGAAGCCCAGGCCGGGCATTACCCCGGTTACCGCAAGAACCACGCCAAGGGTCTGTGCGTGAGCGGCTACTTCCAGGCCAGCGGGCAGGCCGCCAACCTGTCCACGGCGCGCGCCTTCAGCCAGCAACGGGTGCCGGTGGTGGGCCGTTTTGCCATCGGCGGTGCCAACCCGTTCGCCCCGGATACCGCTATACCCGTACGCAGCCTGGCAATTCAGCTAAGCACCGACGACGGTCAGGTCTGGCGGACGGGCATGAACAATCCTCCGGTGCTGGCAGTCAGCACGCCGCAAGCGTTCTACCAGCAAGTACTGGCGAGCACACCAGACCCGGCGACCGGCAAACCGGACCCTGGCAAGCTGCAGGCGTTCTTTGCCGCCCACCCGGAAAGCGCGGCGTTTCGCCAATGGGCGGCGGGCTACAAACCCAGCGACAGCTTCGCCAACACGCAATACCACAGTATCAATGCCTTCCGCCTGATCGACGCCGCTGGCGCGGCCCACCCGGTGCGTTGGCAGCTCGAGCCACAAACTGCATTTGCGGCATTGCCCACCCAGGTTGATGACAAGCAATTCCTGCAACACGACTTGCAGCAACGCCTTGCCCAAGGCCCGTTGCGCTGGAAGCTGCGTCTGGTGCTGGCCGAACCAGGCGACGCCGTGGACGATCCTGCACGGCGGTGGCCCGCCGAGCGGCGCAGCGTGGACGCCGGCACTTTGGTGCTGGAACAGGTGGACGCCCCCGAGCAAGGGGCCTGCCGCGACCTCAACTTCGACCCGCTGATCCTGCCGCGCGGTATAGAGGCATCGGCGGACCCGATCCTTGCCGCCCGCTCGGCCGCCTATTCGGAATCGTTCAACCGCCGTAGCCGCGAGTCGCTCAGCACCGGAGCCAAGCCATGAAACCTGAAACCTTCCACCCTTTCGCCCGTCTGCTGCATTGGCTGATGGCCGTGCTGATCCTGGCCATGTTGTTCATCGGCGTGAGCATGGTCGCCGACCTGTCTCTACGCCATCCGGTGCTGATCAGCCTGCACAAGGCCACCGGCCTGGCCCTGCTGGTGCTGGTGGTGCTGCGCATCGCTGTGCGCCTGGCCGTACCCCACCCGCCCCTGCCGAACGACCTGCCAAAACTGCAGCGCTGGGCCGCCGGGGCCTCGCATCTGCTGCTCTATGGCCTGATGCTGGGCATGCCACTGCTGGGCTGGGCCATGCTGTCAGCCGGCGATTACCCGCGCCCGCTCGGCTTGCCTGCCATCACCCCCCACAACCTGCAGCTGTATGCCGTGTTGCGCCAGGCCCATGGCTGGGCCGGCTACCTGCTGTTCGCCACGGTGCTGGTGCATGTGGGTGCAGCCTTGATGCATGCGTGGGTGCGCCGCGACGGTGTGTTGCGTAGCATGTGGCCTGGCCCCTTGCGCCGCAGTGAATGAACTGCAGCAGCCCAGGGGTTCGACAATCGATAATGATTCCTAATAATATCGGTTTTTGCTTGCCACTCTGCCTTGGACTGCCTATGAACGCCGCAAAGGATCCTGCAACGCTTCTACCTGCCAGCACCCTGGACTTGCGCCCGCTGCTGCTGGCCAACATGGCCTGCACCATGTCGATGATGGCCTTCGTCGCCCTGATCGGCCCGATAGCCCGCCAGCTTGGCATGGCCACCTGGCAAGCCGGCGCCGCCATAACCGTGGCCGGCGTGGTCTGGGTACTGCTGGCCCGGCCCTGGGGGCGCGCGGCAGACCGCCTGGGCCGCCGGCGCATCCTGCTGCTGGGCAGCGCTGGCTTTACCCTGGCCTACTGGCTGCTGTGCCTGTTCGTCGAAGGCGCACTACGCTGGTTGCCGGGGGCAACCTTGGCGTTCATCGGGCTGATGATCGCGCGCGGTTGCATCGGCGCCTTCTATGCCGCCATCCCGGTAGGCTGCAATGCGCTGATCGCCGACCATGTCGAGCCGCAACGCCGGGCGCGAGCCATGGCCTCACTGGGAGCGGCCAACGCCGTCGGTCTGGTGGTCGGGCCGGCGCTGGCCGCACTGCTGGCGCGGCACAGCCTGAGCCTGCCGTTCCATATCATGTCGCTACTGCCGGCCACCGCCTTCCTCGTGCTGTTTTTTACCCTTAAACCACAGGCTCTGACGCACAGCCACGCCCCCAGCCCGGTGCGGCTGAACGACCCGCGCCTGCGCCGGCCGCTGCTGGTGGCATTCAGCGCCATGCTCAGTGTGACCGTGTCGCAGATCATCGTCGGTTTCTTTGCCCTCGACCGCTTGCATCTGGGCCCTGCCGAAGCGGCCCAGGCGGCTGGCATCGCCCTGACCACCGTAGGTGTGGCGCTGATGCTGGCGCAGGTGATACTGCGCCAACTGGAGTGGCCACCGCTGAAGATGATCCGGGTGGGTGCCACGGTATCGGCACTGGGCTTTGCCTGCGGCTCGCTGGCCACCACGGCCCCCTGGCTGTGGGCTTGCTATTTTGTTGCGGCAGCGGGCATGGGCTTCGTGTTCCCGGCGTTTTCGGCACTGGCAGCCAATGCCATGCAGGCCTCTGAGCAAGGCGCCACAGCCGGTTCCATTGGCGCCGCCCAAGGTATGGGCGCGGTGATCGGGCCACTCGCCGGTACCTTGGTGTATGCCCTTGATCCGCGCTTGCCATTCTTGGCCGTGGCCGTGCTGTTGCTGCTGGTCGGGCTGTGGCCAATGCCGCGTGAGCAGCGGGTCTGAGAAGCACAGCGCGCAAGGGCGCAGAGTGTGTTTTAATGCGCATCGCTCATTATTATTGACACCTCTGATTACAAGGCGGCTATGGACACGGGGACGCGACTCAAACTGGTGCGTGAACGCAACAATCTCTCCCAACGGGAATTGGCCCGCCGCAGCGGACTGACCAATTCGACGATCTCGCAGATCGAGCAGAATCGCGTCAGCCCTTCGGTCAGCTCCCTGAAAAAGCTGCTCGAAGGCATTCCCATGAGCTTGGCGGAGTTTTTCAGCTTCGACGAGCCAGTGCGCGAAGAGCGCTACGTATTCCGTGGTGGCGAACAACCAGACCTGGGGCGCAATGGCCTGCGCATGCTGCTGGTCGGCGCCAGTGTCGAAGGCCGGCAAATGCGCATGCTGCGTGAGCTGTACGCACCCGGCGCCGACTCTGGAGAGCCGATCGTGCATGCTGAAGGCGAAGAATGCGGCTTGGTCACCCGTGGTACCGTCGAGCTGTGGGTCGATGGCCAGGTCAGCGTGCTCAACTCGGGCGACGGTTACTATATCCCCACGACCCTGCCGCACAGTTTCAAGAACATCGGCCCGGATGAGGCCGAGATCATCAGCGCCAACACGCCGGCGAATTTCTGATCTTGACCCACAGAGCTTCACTGAGCACCCGGGATGTCTATCAGTGCCTGCGCAATGTGGCCCTTGGCGTGCATCCCCTTGAGGTGACTGAACGCCGCGATGACGGCCTGGTCGATGTCGGCATCCAGGGCTGGCAACTGACGTTGGCGCTGGATGCCGAAGGCCTGGCGCATTGCGTTCATTGCCAAGCCCCCGACGGCGAACAGGCCGGGCTCGAGCACTGGCAGCGCTATGGCACCAACCCCACAGACCTGCTCAGCCTGTGGGAACGCACTCAGCTGGAGAGGCTGTTGGCGCCCTGACGCAGCGCCTCCTCGACAAAGTCCAGACGGTCCTGGCCGAAGAACATCCCATCACCGACAAAACAGGTGGGCGCGCCAAACACCCCGCGCGCCACAGCCGCCTCGGTCGCCTGCTTTAGTGCTGCTTTTACTTCGCTGTCAGCGGCCAGGGCGTGAAAAACCTGCGGGTCGAAGCCTGCCTGCGCGAGTGTTTCATTCAGCACAGCGCTGTCGCTCAGGTTGCGGCGCTGTACCCACAGCCCGGTGAACAGCACCGTTAGCAATGCCTCGAACCGATCCGGTGAATGCAATTGTGTACCTGTCACGCCGCGCATCAAAGTCAGGGTATTGACCGGGAAGCCCGGCGGCATCCCGAACGGCACGCCGTAGCGTTCGGCAAAGCGGGTCAGGTCGGTGAACATGTAGTGCCCTTTGGCCGGGATCATGGCCGGCGAAGCATTGCCGGTAGCCTGGAAAACCCCGCCAAGCAGCATTGGCCGGTAGCGCAGCGTGGCGCCCTGGCGGGCACACAGGTTCGGCAGTTGGGTCCAGGCCAGATAACTGGCCGGGCTGCCCAGGTCAAAAAAGAAGTCGACAGACGTGTGCATGGTTAAGATCCTTGCGGGTTAACGGGGATTTACCAGCGTTCCATCCAGGGGCGCAGGTCCAGCTCGAAGGTCCAGGCGTCGCGAGGCTGTGCGTGCAGGAACCAGTAACTGTCGGCAATGTGCGCCGGGTCAAGGATGCCATCCTGGTCCTTGAGGGCATAGCGCTCGGGGAAGCTGTCGCGGATGAAGGCCGTGTCGATGGCACCGTCCACCACCACATGGGCGACATGGATGTTGCGTGGCCCCAACTCGCGCGCCATGCTCTGTGCCAGGGCACGCAAGCCGTGCTTGGCCCCGGCGAAGGCGGCAAAACCGGCTGCGCCGCGGGTACCGGCTGTAGCACCGGTGAACAGGAGGGTGCCACGCTCACGCTGAACCATGCGCCGGGCCACCGCCTGCGCGGTGAGGAAACCGGCAAAGCAGGCCATTTCCCAGATCTTGAAGTACTTGCGCGGGGTTTCCTCGAGGATACTGCACGGTACATTCGCACCGATATTGAAGACAAATGCCTCAATCGGGCCTATATCACGCTCGATAGTCTCCACCAGCGCCGTAACCTCCTCTTCCTTGCGCGCATCAGAGCCAAAACCGTGAGCCTGGCCGCCAGCGGCGCGAATTTCCTCCAACAGCGGCTGCAGTTTGTCGGCCTGGCGCCGAGTTACGCAGGCAACATAGCCCTCACGCGCAAAGCGTTTGGCGATCTCGCCCCCAGTGGCGTCGCCCGCCCCGATCACCAGCACTACTTTTTGTTGTTCTGACATGCCTGCCTCCATGGGTAAATGATCGTTTAGTAAACGAACGCTATGTTATGATCGCGGTCATCGTCAAGCCTGTCTGCCGAGGCATGTGAATGCGCTACTCCAACGAACACAAACAGCAAACCCGCGAACGGCTGCTGGCCAGCAGCGGCGCGCTGGCCAAGCGCGGGGGATTTGCCAGCACCGGCGTGGCCGGGCTGATGAAAGCGATCGGCCTGACCGGCGGTGCTTTCTATAACCACTTCCCGTCCAAGGACGACCTGTTTACCGAGGTGGTACGCCAGGAGCTGAGCAACAGCCCCCTGATACGGCTGGCCTGCCAAGGAGCCAACCGCGAACGCCTGGGCCGCTGCCTGCAGCAGTACCTGAGCCTGGCCCACCTGCGCAATGCCGAAGGTGGATGCCCGTTGCCGCCGCTGGGAGTGGAAATCGCCCGGGCCGACACGCCGGTGCGTGAAGTGGCTGAGCACTGGCTGGTAGAACTGCACCAGGCCTGGAGCACAACCCTGGAGGATGAGCAACTGGCCTGGGTGCTGATCAGCCAGTGCGTAGGGGCAGTGCTGGTCGGGCGCATGCTGGCCAGTGAAAGCGTGCAAGCGCAGGTACTGGGCGCCAGCCGCCAGTTTGTCGAACAGGCCCTGCATGAGGCAGATTAGTGCCTTGTTGGGTTTGCTATTGGCCCTGCCAGCGTTTGCCGAGCAGGCCTGCCCGCCTGGGCAGTATCAGGTGTGCCTGATGGGTTGCTTCTGCGCCCCGATCGACCCGGGCCAGGCCGGGCAGATCCTCAAGGATGTGGAGGTCATGGCCTCGTCCAGCCTTGCCTACGCCTTGCGCCAGGCCCGCGACGAAGCCACGGCCAGCGGTGTTCAGCCGATTCCGTTGCATATTCGGGCGCAGCTTGAACCTTGGTATGACTTTGCCGTGCTCGACGCAGCGCGCTTTCGGGTGGGGGATGAGCAACAGATGAGCGCAGCCAATGCGCTATTGCAGAACCCCGATGTGAACGCCGTTACACTGATCGACACGATCATCTTCCGCCGGGCCGCCGATGCCGAGGACAACGTGGCCTTGTGGGCGCACGAGCTCAAGCATGTGCAGCAGTATCAGGAGCTGGGTGTGGAGGAGTTTGCCCGACGCTATACGCGCAACTTCGACGACCTGGAGGAGCCGGCCTACAAGGTCGAGGCCGAAGTCGACAAGGCGCTGCGCGAGCGTCGTTCAGGCTTGGCCCGCTGATCGCTGCCATTGCGCTCCACATCTACAGCGCCTGTCTTGCCCGGCGCAAAATTCAGCCGTTAGCGCAAACCAAGGTAGGAGCGGGTTTACCCGCGAATACGGTAGCGGCGGCAACGGTGAACGGCGAGTGGGAATTGGCCAGCAGGGTCGGCCC
>NZ_JBICII010000097.1:0-755 GCF_043101865.1 Pseudomonas sp. zjy_15 | reverse complement strand
GTGGTGCCGTCGGCGGCCAGCACGCGTACGGTGCTGCCCGGCTCGGCGCGGCCGGTGACCACGCTGCCGTCGGTATTGATCACCAATTCGGTCGGTGCGGCAGGGGCGGTGATGTCGGGAGCGGTGATCTGTGCGGGCAGCGAGGAAACGCCGCCGTCATCGATGGCCACCACGTCCAGCAGTTCGCCGTTGGCCTGGGCCGGGTCGAGGGTTACGGTGAAGCTGCCGTCGGGACCAGCCACCACAGTGCCGATCAGTGTGCCGTTGGCATCATGCACTTCCACGCGGGTGCCGGCAGGTGCGTTACCGGTCAGGGTAGTGCCATCAGCATCGATGACCAGATTGCTCGGGCTGTCGGGCGCGGTGGTCAGCGGTACGTTGTACTCGGTAGCCACGGAAGCATTGCCGCTTGGATCGGTTTGCACCAGGCTCAACTGCTCGCCTGGCTGCGCGGCTGGATCCAGATCGATCAGGAAGGTGCCATTGGCTCCCACAACACCCGTGCCGATCACGGCGTCATTGGCATTGCGCACTTCGACGGTGGCGCCGGGTTCGCCGCGACCGCTCAGGGCCAGGCCATCAGCGCCGACGGCAATATTGGTTACTGCCTCAGGCGGAGTGATGTCCGGCGAATCGAATTGCAATGGAGCAGAGCTGTTACCGGCGGCATCCACCAGACGTACATCGAGCGCTTCACCATTGGCCTGAGCAGGCGACAGGGTGAGGCTGAACAGGCCGTCGGCCCCGGCGACGCC
>NZ_JBICII010000096.1:0-11153 GCF_043101865.1 Pseudomonas sp. zjy_15 | reverse complement strand
CCGGATCGGTGGTGGACCCATGTCGGTGGTTGGGCGCAGGCCCTCGTAGGAGCGGGTCGGTGGTGGACACAGGTCGGTGATTGGGCGCAGGTCCTCGTAGGAGCGGGTTTATCCGCGAAAGGGCCGGCCCTGCTGGCCAATCTCCACCCGCCGTTCAGCGTTGCCGCCGCTACCGTATTCGCGGGTAAACCCGCTCCTACGCCGGATCGGTGGTGGACTCAGGTCGGTGGCGGGGCACAGGCCGTCGTAGGAGCGGGTTCACCCGCGAAGAGGCCATCAAACCCCGTGCAAAAAAATCAAATTTTTTCTATTTACCCCTTGAAAGCATTTCCCTCGGCCATATCTTTTGAGTACGCGATGCCGAAGCCGGGTCGCGTAATGACTTACTTGCTGAATCTCAGGAGTTTATGACCATGACTACTGCTTTCTCTCTTGCTCCACTGTTCCGCCATTCCGTTGGTTTCGACCGTTTCAACGACCTGTTCGAATCCGCGGCACGTAACGAGGCCGGTAGCAGCTACCCGCCCTATAACGTGGAAAAGCATGGCGATGACCACTACCGCATCGTGGTTGCTGCAGCCGGTTTCCAGGAAGAGGACCTCGACCTGCAGGTCGAAAAAGGTGTCCTGACCGTGACCGGTGGCAAGCGCGACAATAGCGCCGCTGAAGTGACCTACCTGCACCAGGGTATCGCACAGCGCGCCTTCAAGCTGTCGTTCCGCCTGGCTGATCACATCGAAGTGAAGGCCGCCGGCCTGGCCAATGGCCTGCTCAGCATCGACCTGCTGCGCATCGTGCCAGAAGAAGCCAAGGCCAAGCGCATTCCGATCAATGGCGAAAAACCAGCGCTGAACTGATCGCACTGCAATGAAAAAGGGCACCTCCAGAGGTGCCCTTTTTCGTGCTTCTCGCGCCGTCCCGTAGGTGCGCGAGAGCCATGCCATCAGTAATCTGCCGGCGCCTCCAGCAACATCTGCCGAAATTCCGGCAACGGCAATGGCCGGCTGTGCAGATAACCCTGGTACAGATGGCACCCCAGTCGCTCGAGAAACGCCAGCTGTTCGGTCAGCTCTACCCCTTCGGCAATCACCGCCAGGTCCAGACTGCGCGCCATGGCGACAATGGCGCGGACAATCTCTGCGTCGTTGGGGTCGACAGGGGCGTCGCGTACGAAGCTCTGGTCGATTTTCAGCGCATCCACCGGCAGGCGCTTCAGGTAAGTCAGCGAGGAATAGCCGGTGCCGAAGTCATCCATGGCAAAACTCACGCCGTAACGCTTCAGCTCGCGCATCTTGCTGATGGTGTCTTCCAGGTTCTGGATGACGATGCCTTCGGTGATTTCCAGCGTCAGCATCTGCCGCGGCAGGCGATAATCGTCCAGGCTGCGCAGCACCCGCCCGACAAAGTCGTTCTGGCGGAATTGTCGCGGGCTTATGTTCACACACAGGCTGAAATCATCAGCGTCGATCAGCCCGTCGGTGAGCATGCGGGCGCAGGCGTCGCAGGCTTCGTCGAGAATCCAGCTGCCGACTTCAAGGATCAGGCCGCTTTCTTCCAGTACCTGGATGAACTGCGAGGGCGGTTGCTGACCCAGTTGCGGGTGGTGCCAGCGCAGCAGTACTTCGGCGCCGACGATGCGGTTGTCGCGGGCATCCACTTGCGGCTGGAAGTGCAGCGCCAGTTCGCCACGGGCCAAGGCCAGGCGCAGGTCGTTTTCCATGCGCAGGCGCTCGCTGGCGGCCTTCTGCATGGTGGTGTGGAACAGCTGGGTGGTGTTGCGACCGGAGTCCTTGGCCCGGTACAGGGCGATATCGGCACGCTTGAGCAGGTCGGCCGGTGTGGTGCCGTGGTCGGGGATCAGCGCCACGCCGATGCTGGGCGTTACCTGCAGGCGCTGGCCATCCAGTGACATGGGCTCGGCCAGCAGTTCGCGCAGGGTGTCGGCCAGCTCGCGCACTTTCTCTTCCACGTGTTCGCGGCTCCCTTCCAGGCCGCTGAGCAGTACCACGAACTCGTCGCCCCCCAGGCGCGCTACGGTGTCCTCCAGACGCACGCTGGCCTCCAGACGGGCGGTGATGATCTTCAGCACGGTGTCGCCCACCGGGTGGCCCAGCGAGTCGTTGATGTGCTTGAAGTGGTCAAGGTCGAGGAACAGCAGGGCGCCACGCAGGTTATGGCGCTTGAGCAGGGCGATCTGCTGGCTCAGGCGGTCCATCAGCAAGGCGCGGTTGGGCAGGTTGGTCAGCGGGTCGTGATAGGCCAGGTGGCGTATCTGCGCCTGAGCGTTCTTCAACTGGCTGACGTCGCGGGCAGTCAGCAGCAGGCAGTCCACTTCGTTGAGGGTGATCGGTTCCACCGAAACCTCCACCGTGAGGATATCGCCACGCTTGTTTCGCCCGAGCATCTCGCGGTGGTGTACCCGGCCGCGCTCGCGCAATTCGGCCAGCAGCGCGCTGCGCTGCTTGTCGTCGGCCCAGATGCCGATCTCATACACCGTGTGGCCGATCACGTCGGCAGTGCTGTAGCCGGTCAGGCGGCAGAAGCCGTCGTTGACTTCCAGGTAGCGGCCGCTGTGGCGTTCGGTAATGGTGATGGCGTCGGGGCTGGAGTGGAAGGCCTTGGCGAACTTCTCCTCGCTGGACTTCAGCGCTGCTTCTGCGCGTTGTTGCTGGGTGATGTCGCGCAGGGTGGTAACGCTGCACGGCTGGTCGTCGACGGTGATCAGGCGGCTGGAAATCACGCAGGTCAGTGGGGTGCCATTGCGGTGGTTGAGTATCACTGCGACGTTGCTCAACGCCTGTTCGCGGATCACCTGCTCGATACGTTGCGCGCGCTCAACGGACTCGGCCCACAGGCCGATCTCCTCTGCGGTACGCCCAAGCACCTGCTCGCTGCTCCAGCCGAAGGTCTGGGTGAACGCCGGATTGATCTCGATGAACTGGCCGGTATCCTGGCGAGTGACGCAGATCGGGTCGGGGCTGACCTGGAACAGGCTGGCAAACTTCTCTTCCGAGGCGCTCAGGCGCTGTTCGCGCTCCACCTGGTCGGTGATGTCGAGCAAGGTGCCAGCCATGCGCAGGGGGATGCCCTGGTCGTCGCGGTACAGCCGAGCGCGGCTTTCGATGTAGCGTGAAGCGCCGTTTTCCAACTGCACTCGGTAGGTGATCTGATAGTTACCGGCAGGCCCTTCGCGCAGGCTACGGTAGGCCTGTCGCATCGAGTTGCGTTCTTGCTCTGGCACACCCTCGAAGAATGCATCGAACGATTCATGAAAGGGGATAGGCGGCAAGCCATGCAGCTGCGCGGCGCGGGCCGAGCCGTAGAGCATGCCGCTTGGAATGTGCCAGTCCCAAGTGCCCAGTTGTGCCGAATCCAGGGCCAGGTCCAGGCGCTCCTGGCTGTCTTTCAGGGCCTGCTCGGCGCGCTTGCGTTCGGTGGTGTCGACGAATGTACTGATCAGGAAGGTCACGCCTTCCAGTTCGATGCCCTGGGTACACAGGATGCCATCATGCACCTTGCCACTGGATGCGCGGAATTGCACCTCCATCGTCAGCGGGCCGCCGTTGGCGCGGGTCGACTCGATTATCTGGTGGCGCTGTTCGGGGTTGACCCACAGGCCCAGTTCCAGGCTGGTCTTGCCGATCACCTGGCTGCCGGGCCAGCCGAACATGTCTTCGAAGTGCTGGTTGACCTCGAAGATCATGCCATCGTGGCGGCGGGTCAGCAAAATGGCGTTGGGGCTCAGGTGGAACAGCGTGGCGAAGCGCTTTTCCGAATTGATCAGCGCCGTTTCCCGCTCGCGCTGACGGGTGATCTCGCGGATCACACCGATCATCTGCGGTCGGCCGTGCGGGTCGTGGGTCAGGCTGCCGTTGATCTCCAGCCAGTGCAGGCTGCCGTCCGGCCAGCGGATACGGTGGCGCATGGCCTGTTCCACTGGCTCGCCGTTGACCACCGCCTGGAACACCTGGCGCGTACGGGCGCGGTCCTCCTCGGGCAGCAGGTCGAGGTAATCGATATCGGCGGGCAGTGGCCGCTGTGGATCGAAACCGAACAGGGCCTGGGTACCCCGCGACCAACTGACCCTGCCGCTTTCGATATCCCATAGCCAGGCACCCAGGTGCGCACCGTTGAGCGCTGCCAGCAGTTGCGGGGCGCTCTGCCAGGCCTGCTCGGACTCCTGGGGATCAGCTGCAGGTATTCGCGGCAGGCGCAAAAAGCGGTTTGCTGATTTGGGCATCGGTACCAGACCTGTGGCGTATGACGTGTCCTTGGAATCGGAATAGCTGGCTGACAACCGGTCAGGTGGGCCCTGAGTGGCTGTCGAGCAGGGCCATGAATGCCCTGGCCGCATTCGATAGCGTACGCTCCGTGTGCAGAATGTAGCCTAGCTGGCGCGAAAGCTGTATGCCGGGCAAAGCGATGGGTGCAACTTGTTCGTCGAGCATGGTGCGTGGCAGTACGCTCCAGGCCAGACCGATCGACACCATCATCTTGATGGTTTCCAGGTAGTTGGTGCTCATGGCGATGTTCGGCGTCAGGCCCTGGCTTTCGAACAGGCGCTGGACAATATGGTGGGTAAAGGTATTGCCACCGGGGAATACCGCCGGGTGGCGGGCGACGTCAGCCAGGCTGACCGCCTGGTTGCTGGCCAGCGGATGCTCGGGGGCGGCGACGAAGTCCAGGGCGTCGTCCCACACCGGCACAGCCTTGACCAAGTGGTGTGGCTCGGGCGCCAGGGTGATCACGGCGATTTCGGCTCGGCCATGCAAAATCTCGTCGTAGGCCTGTTCCGAATCCATGAACTGAATATCCAGCGCCACTGCCGGGTACTGGCGGGTGAAGACCCGTAACAACGGGGGCAGGCGGTGCAGGCCGATGTGATGGCTGGTGGCCAGGGTCAGGCGACCGCTCACGGCCCCGGTCAGATTGGTCAGCGCCCGTCGGGTATCATCAAGGACGTTGAGGATCTGGTAGGCCCGCGGCAGCAGGGCACGTCCGGCTTCGGTCAGGGTCACCTCGCGCCCCAGGCGGTCGAACAGGCGTACGTCCAGTTGCTGCTCCAGGCCGGCGATGCGTTTGCTGATGGCCGGTTGGGTCAGGAACAGGCGTTCGGCTGCGCCGGAAAAGCTGCCGGTTTCAGCAATGGCGATGAAGGCACTGAGGTTAGCCAGGTCCATGGTGTCGTATTCCTTTGGGTTATCCAAAGCATAAAAATTATGAATTTGAGTTATTCAATCTAACCCCCTAGCATCGTCCGTACAAGCCAAGGGGTCTTTGGCATAGAAAGACGCTGATGAGGAACAGTCTGATGGCTGGCAAAACGCTCTACGACAAACTCTGGGAAGCCCATGAGGTCAAGCGCCGTGATGACGGCTCGTCCTTGATCTACATCGACCGCCACATCATCCACGAAGTGACGTCGCCCCAGGCCTTCGAAGGCCTGCGCCTGGCCAACCGCAAACCGTGGCGTATCGACGCCAACATCGCCACGCCGGACCACAACGTGCCGACCACGCCAGAGCGCAAGGGCGGTATCGAGGCGATCGTCGACCAGGTGTCGCGCCTGCAGGTGCAGACCCTCGACGAGAACTGTGACGAATACGGCATCGTCGAATTCAAGATGAACGACGAGCGCCAGGGCATCGTCCACGTCATCAGCCCGGAGCAGGGCGCCACCTTGCCGGGCATGACCGTGGTCTGCGGTGACTCGCACACCTCCACCCACGGCGCCTTCGGTGCCCTGGCCCACGGCATCGGCACCTCCGAGGTCGAGCACGTGCTCGCCACCCAGTGCCTGGTCGCCAAGAAGATGAAGAACATGCTGGTGCGCGTGGAAGGCCAATTGCCGGCCGGCGTTACCGCCAAGGACATCGTGCTGGCCGTGATCGGCAAGATCGGCACCGCCGGTGGCAACGGTCACGCCATGGAGTTCGCTGGCAGTGCCATCCGCGAATTGTCGATGGAAGGCCGCATGACCATCTGCAACATGTCCATCGAAGCCGGTGCCCGCGTGGGCCTGGTGGCGACCGATGCCACCACCGTTGCCTACGTCGAAGGCCGTCCGTACGCGCCGAAGGGCGAGCAGTGGAAGCAAGCGGTCGAATCGTGGAAAGACCTGGTGTCGGATGACGACGCCGTATTCGACACCGTGGTGGAACTGGATGCCACCCAGATCAAGCCACAAGTCAGCTGGGGCACTTCGCCCGAAATGGTTCTGGCTGTCGACCAGCGTGTGCCAGACCCGGCTGCCGAAGCCGACCTGGTCAAGCGTGGTTCGATCGAGCGTGCCTTGAAGTACATGGGGCTGACCGCCAACCAGGCGATCACCGATATCAAGCTCGACCGTGTGTTCATCGGCTCGTGCACCAACTCGCGAATCGAGGACCTGCGCGCAGCGGCGGAAATCGCCAAGGGCCGCAAGGTGGCTGCCAGTGTCAAGCAAGCCATCGTCGTACCGGGCTCGGGGCTGGTCAAGGCTCAGGCCGAGCGTGAAGGCCTGGACAAGATCTTCCTCGAAGCCGGTTTCGAATGGCGTGAACCAGGCTGCTCGATGTGCCTGGCGATGAACCCGGACCGCCTGGAAAGCGGCGAGCACTGCGCGTCCACCTCCAACCGCAACTTCGAAGGCCGTCAGGGCGCCGGTGGTCGTACCCATCTGGTCAGTCCGGCCATGGCCGCCGCTGCTGCTGTAGCTGGCCACTTCATCGATGTCCGCGAGTTGATCCAAGGGAGCGCAGCATGAAAGCCTTTACCCAGCACACTGGCCTCGTCGCACCGTTGGACCGTGCCAACGTCGACACCGACCAGATCATCCCCAAGCAGTTCTTGAAGTCGATCAAGCGCACCGGCTTTGGCCCGAACCTGTTCGACGAGTGGCGTTACCTGGATGTGGGGCAGCCCTACCAGGACAATAGCAAGCGCCCGGTCAATGAGGAGTTCGTGCTCAACCACGCGCGCTACCAGGGTGCCAGCGTGTTACTGGCGCGGGAGAACTTTGGTTGCGGCTCCAGCCGTGAGCATGCCCCTTGGGCGCTGGACGAGTACGGCTTCCGCAGCATCATTGCGCCGAGCTTTGCCGACATTTTCTTCAATAACAGCTTCAAGAACGGCTTGCTGCCGATCATTCTGAGCGATGAGGAAGTCGACGAGCTGTTCAAACAGGTCGAAGCCAACCCGGGCTACCAGCTGACCATCGACCTGCAGGCGCAGGCGGTGACCCGCCCGGATGGCAAGGTGCTGCACTTCGAGATCGATGCGTTCCGCAAGCACTGCCTGCTCAACGGTCTGGACGATATCGGCCTGACCCTGCAGGACAGCGATGCGATCAAGGCCTTCGAAGCCAAGCACCGTGCCAGCCAGCCCTGGCTGTTCCGTGATGCCTGAAGTTCGTAGGTGAAAGTGCCGGCCTCTTCGCTCCTACAGAGGGGTACGCGGTCGTTGTAGGAGCGGGTTTACCCGCGAAGAGGCCGGCACAGGCAACAAAAATCTAAAGGAACGAGACATGACCAGCACCCAGCACACCGATGTGGTCCAACGCCAGTTCGGCGAACAGGCCAGCGCCTACCTCAGCAGCGCCGTGCACGCCCAAGGCAGTGAATTCGCCCTGCTGCAGGCCGAGCTGGCAGGGCAGGCCCATGCCCGCGTGCTGGACCTGGGCTGCGGTGCCGGTCATGTCAGCTTCCACGTCGCCCCGCTGGTTAACGAAGTGGTCGCCTACGACCTCTCTCAATCCATGCTCGACGTGGTCGCCAGCGCCGCCGCCGAACGCGGCCTGGGCAATATCATTACCGAACGCGGCGCTGCCGAACGCCTGCCGTTCGCCGATGCTTCGTTCGACTTCGTCTTCAGCCGTTATTCGGCCCACCACTGGAGCGACCTGGGCCTGGCCCTGCGCGAAGTGCGCCGGGTCCTCAAGCCGGGTGGTGTGGCGGCGTTCATCGACGTGATGTCGCCGGGCAGCCCGCTGCTCGACACTTACCTGCAAACGGTCGAAGTGCTGCGCGACACCAGCCATGTGCGCGACTATTCCGCCGCCGAGTGGCAGCGGCAGGTCAGCGAAGCCGGCCTGCACGTGCGCAGCCACACCCGCCAACCGCTGCGCCTGGAGTGGAGCACCTGGGTTGAGCGCATGCGCACACCCGAGCCGATGCGCGTGGCCATCCGCCAGTTGCAGCAAGCCATGGGCGAAGAAGTACGGCAGTATTACCAGATCGAGGCCGACGGCTCGTTCAGCACCGATGTGCTGGTGTTGTGGGCCGAGCGTTAAGCACTTTTCGGTGGGGCCCGCTTGGCCACACCGCGTGAATGGATAGAGGAAAGCATGAGCAAGCAGATTCTGATTCTCCCAGGTGACGGTATCGGCCCGGAAATCATGGCCGAAGCGGTCAAGGTACTGGAACTGGCCAACGACAAGTTCCAGCTCGGCTTCAGTCTGGCGCACGACGTGATTGGCGGTGCCGCCATCGACAAGCACGGTGTGCCGCTGGCCGACGAAACCCTGGAGCGTGCGCGCAAGGCCGATGCGGTGCTGCTGGGGGCTGTGGGCGGGCCGAAGTGGGACAAGATCGAGCGAGACATCCGCCCGGAACGAGGCCTGCTGAAGATCCGCTCGCAACTGGGCCTGTTCGCCAACCTGCGCCCGGCCATCCTTTACCCGCAACTGGCCGATGCCTCGTCGCTGAAGCCGGAAATCGTGTCGGGCCTGGACATTCTCATCGTCCGTGAGCTGACCGGCGGCATCTACTTCGGTGCCCCGCGCGGCCAGCGCGAGCTGGAAGGCGGCGAACGCCAGGCCTACGACACTCTGCCGTACAGCGAAAGCGAAGTGCGCCGTATTGCCCGTGTCGGCTTCGACATGGCCCGCGTGCGCGGCAAGAAACTGTGCTCGGTGGACAAGGCCAACGTTCTGGCCTCCAGCCAGCTGTGGCGTGAAGTGGTCGAGGACGTGGCCAAGGACTACCCGGACGTGGAACTGAGCCACATGTACGTCGACAACGCTGCCATGCAGCTGGTGCGTGCACCCAAGCAGTTCGACGTGATGGTGACTGATAACATGTTCGGTGACATTCTGTCGGATGAAGCTTCCATGTTGACCGGTTCCATCGGCATGCTGCCTTCGGCGTCCCTGGATGCCGACAACAAGGGCATGTACGAGCCGTGCCACGGCTCGGCACCGGACATCGCAGGCCTTGGCATCGCCAACCCACTGGCGACCATCCTGTCGGTGTCGATGATGTTGCGTTACAGCTTCAATCAGTCGGCTGCCGCCGAGGCGATCGAGAAGGCCGTGAGCCTGGTTCTGGACCAGGGTCTGCGCACCGGCGACATCTTCTCGGAAGGCTGCCGCAAAGTTGGTACGCAGGAAATGGGCGACGCAGTAGTCGCAGCGCTGCGGAATCTGTAATCTCTCTGGCCCGCCCCCCAAAATTCCCGGTGGCGGCCCACTTTTAGCAAAGGTGTAGTTGCGATGAAACGTGTAGGTCTGATCGGTTGGCGCGGTATGGTCGGTTCCGTGCTCATGCAGCGGATGCTGGAGGAGCAGGATTTCGACCTTATCGAGCCGGTGTTCTTCACTACCTCCAATGTTGGTGGCCAGGGTCCGAACGTGGGCAAGGATACAGCGCCCCTCAAGGACGCTTATTCGATTGAAGAACTCAAGACCCTCGACGTTATCCTGACCTGCCAGGGCGGCGACTACACCAACGAGGTCTTCCCCAAGCTGCGTGAAGCCGGCTGGCAGGGTTACTGGATCGACGCCGCTTCGTCCCTGCGTATGCAGGATGACGCGGTGATCATCCTTGATCCGGTCAACCGCAAGGTCATCGACCAGCAGCTGGACGCCGGTACCAAGAACTACATCGGTGGCAACTGCACCGTCAGCCTGATGCTGATGGGCCTGGGTGGCCTGTTCGAGGCCGGTCTGGTCGAGTGGATGAGCGCCATGACCTACCAGGCGGCTTCGGGTGCCGGCGCGCAGAACATGCGCGAGCTGATCAAGCAGATGGGTGCTACCCACGCCGCAGTGGCCGATGACCTGGCCAACCCGGCCAGCGCCATCCTCGATATCGACCGCAAGGTTGCCGAGACCATGCGCAGCGAAGCGTTCCCGACCGAGAACTTCGGTGTGCCGCTGGCGGGCAGCCTGATCCCGTGGATCGACAAGGAACTGCCGAACGGTCAGAGCCGCGAAGAGTGGAAGGCCCAGGCCGAAACCAACAAGATCCTTGGCCGCTTCAAGAGCCCGATCCCGGTAGACGGCATCTGCGTGCGCATCGGCGCCATGCGCTGCCACAGCCAGGCGCTGACCATCAAGCTGAACAAGGACGTGCCGATCGCCGACATCGAAGGCATGATCAGCCAGCACAACCCTTGGGTGAAGCTGGTGCCGAACCAGCGTGAAATCAGCATGCAGGAGCTGAGCCCGACCAAGGTCACCGGCACCCTGAACATCCCGGTTGGCCGCCTGCGCAAGCTGAACATGGGTTCGCAGTACCTGGGCGCGTTCACCGTGGGTGACCAGCTGCTGTGGGGCGCCGCCGAACCGCTGCGCCGCATGTTGCGGATTCTGCTGGAGCGTTGATCGTTCAGGCTTCACCTGAAAAATACCGCACTGGTGACAGTGCGGTATTTTTTTATGCCTGAAAGTATGCATTTGGGTCGCGGGCCTAATCGCCAGATAATTCATGCCGCTGTTTAATGGCGAAATGTCTGCTCTGACAGACCCCTTGCTCTTGCCCTTGCTCTCGCCGTTGCCGTTGCCGTTGCCGTTGCTTTTGCTTCTAAGCGCGCGGTAGTTCAGGCGACGCAGATTGCGACTTCAGGAGGCCGAGCGCAGGGCTTGCGAAGGGAGGTGACGGGCATGGATGCCCGTCAAGCGCTGGGCCCCAGGATGGGGCCTGCAGCGCGGTCCTCCCGGGAGCAAGCCCGGAGCGAGGGGACCCCGAAGCGTAGCGTAGGGGCCGGATGATGGGAGCCGACGGTTTTGGTTACTTTGGCCACGACCAAAGTAACCCGCCGGAAGGGCGGAAAGGTGAATAGGCGCCAACATCGTGAATGAATGTCTGCTTGATGTGTAAGCGCACAACCCAAAAGCTCAAAAGCTTAAGCGCCGGTTTTGATCGGGCGTACAGTCCGTTTGCGATGGCGACGCC